>NZ_QKVN01000071.1:0-7783 GCF_003231195.1 Acinetobacter sp. WCHAc060042 | reverse complement strand
AATCAAGTGAGCAAAGACGTAAAAAATAAAGATGCAAAAGCTGTTTCAAATAGCACCTTAAAATCGTAATTCATCGTAATCATTTAAAAAAGGCGAAATTATTTTCGCCTTTTTTATTCAAACTAAAAAATATTGTTATTGGCTTTCGTGTTACCTAAATTTGGATGATCAATGGCATCCTTACACTGAACTTTGTCACGCTCATATTCATGTTGCGCTTTTATGATCTGCCTATCTTTCTCTAAAGTTGCTCGCGCCCAGACATCCAAACTCGTCAACGCCTTTCGGCATAACGCATACTTTCCTTCAGTCACGGAGTCGGTCATTTTGACATTAATACGCCACTCTGTGCTGAGCTTACGTGCAGGTTGTCGTACTTTAGTCTCGATTTGATCCAGTTGTTTGTGATAGACCAAACTATCGACTTCATTAATAAATGCCCAAGCACGTTGTGCATATTCTGTTGCGTCATTGGTAATTTTTGGCGCAGCCTTAATTTCTACTTTTTGTTCAGGAGCTTGCTCTGACTGTCCACAAGCTTGCAAAAGTAAACTGCTCACAATAATAGCAGCCAGCCCTAAAGTACGTAATTCGAGCTTCAACATGGTTAAACGCCTCAACAAACAATTCGGCACTATGCTAGTGAATTCAGTTACAATACACAATCAATTTTGACCTAGTGATAAAGTCTTCTTCAAGGTGTGTTGTGTCCGAACTTAATCCCACTCCTGCACAAGCTGCTGGCTTTTGGCAAGGGGCTAAGGATAGCCAAGCGATTATCTTTACCTATCTACCTGTTTCTTTTGCCTTTGGTGTATCTGCAACCCAGTTTGGCTTTAGTGCATGGGAGGCTTTATTTTTATCCTGCTCAATGTATGCAGGTGCTAGTCAGTTTTTAGTCGTTGCACTGCTCGGTAGTGGTACATCTATTTGGATGACTGCCCTCACTGTCATTGCCCTAGATATTCGTCACTTACTCTACGGCCCTGCGCTACAGAACCTAATTCAAGATAAACTGAACCTAAAGAAAACTGCTATTTGGTCATGGGGATTAACCGACGAAGTCTTTGCTTCAGGCATGATCAAGTTGTCACAGCGTCGCCAAGAATGGTCTGAGTCTTGGATGCTGGGTTTAAGCCTATTCAGTTGGCTCGCATGGGCGACAGGTTCTTTTCTAGGTGGAATGTTTGCAGACCAAGTCAGCCATTTACCCCAGTTCTTACAAGCCGCTTTAGACTTTTTATTGCCTGCACTTTTTTTAAGTTTTTTATTGGCAGCTTTTGAAAAGAGGCACACTTTCGTGGTCACTGTGACTATTCTGGTATCTGCGATTGCCTGTTACTTTATTGACTTATCTGCTGCCATTTTTATTGGCATCAGTTCAGGTATTTTTGCTGGCTTGTTTAAGCACTATATACTGAAAAAACCAGACCCTGAACATAGTGGAGATCAAACATGAATATCGAAATTATCTTGGTCGGCATTTTAGTCGGTATTGCAAACTTTGCTTCACGCTTTGGGCCATTCTTCGTCATTCAAAAGCTTCAACAAGGCTCACAAAAGCGCGGTGCTTTATGGTTGAAGATTGCATTGGGTTCAATTGGTATTTCAGCAATTAGTTCGATGCTTGTGGTTGCAACTTTGCCACCACTGTTGGATGCACCCAATAAAAGTTTTGCCATGTTAGTCGGCTTCATCGTCTTGGCTGGGCTTTATTTCAAATTTAAGCAAATTGTCCCTGCTACACTGACCGCAGCACTCAGCTACGGCTTGGTATATACCTATATTCCTGTAGTTTTTTAACTATCTGTTCCCCCCTAAAACTTAACTTGACCTAAACTCAATTTACAAAACGGCTAAAAGTATCAATTTTAGAATGCATTTTTCGTGGCATTTTGAATTTGGTTGAGCAATTCTCAGAAGTACGATTTTGCTACTTCAAATGCACGTATGTAAACACAATCGCTTTATAAAAAAAATTGTTGGACAATATCATTAATTTATGTGAATGAACCCTGAACACCTTTAAGAGTTCTGCTATTCTAAAAGCCCATAAAATCAAGCATGGATGATTTACATGAGCGTTACTATTGGTACCCCACTTCAGTCTTCAGCATTTAAAGTCCTGCTACTGGGTTCTGGAGAGCTAGGGAAAGAAGTTGTGATTTCTCTACAACGCTTAGGTGTAGAAGTTCATGCTGCTGACCGTTACGATCATGCTCCTGCAATGCAAGTGGCACACTATGCCCACACCTTAAATATGGCAGATGCGACAGCGCTGAAACAACTTATTGAAGACATTAAGCCGAACCTGATTGTTCCTGAAATTGAAGCCATTGCAACCCAAGTATTGGTTGAAATCGAACAAGAAAATATTGCCACAGTCATTCCATCTGCAAAAGCAGTAAACCTCACCATGAACCGTGAAGGCATCCGTCGTTTAGCTGCTGAAGAACTGGGTTTACCCACTTCTGCTTATCGCTTTGCCAATACCCTAGAATCGTTCCGTGCAGCATGTGATGACATTGGTTATCCAAACTTTGTTAAACCTGTCATGTCATCTTCTGGTAAAGGTCAATCCCGTGTAAAAGAGTTCGCAGAAGTAGATGCTGCATGGGAATATGCGCAAACAGGTGGTCGTGTAAACCAAGGGACTGTGATTGTAGAATCACAAATTGATTTTGATTTCGAAATCACTCTATTAACAGTTCGCTCTAAAAACCCTGAAACAGGGGAAATTGAAACGTCGTACTGTGACCCAATTGGTCACCGCCAAGATTCGGGTGATTATGTAGAAAGCTGGCAACCTCAGGCTATGTCACCAGTGGCCCTCGATGAAGCAAAGCGTATTGCCAATAAAGTTACCATCGCATTGGGTGGCTGTGGCATTTTCGGTGTAGAACTCTTTGTCAAAGGCGATAAAGTGTGGTTTAGTGAAGTATCACCACGCCCACATGACACAGGTCTTGTAACGCTTGCTTCTCAGTTCCAAAGTGAATTTGAACTTCATGCGCGTGCGATCTTAGGTTTACCTGTAAATACGGCACGTCACAGTATTGCAGCCAGTGCCGTAATTTATGCGGGTGTAGATGCAAACAACTTATCTTTTTCTGGCTTAAATCTTGCTTTGGCAAACCCAAATACTGATTTACGCATTTTTGGTAAGCCAGAAGGCTTTACACGTCGCCGTATGGGCGTTGCAACAGCACGTGCTGAAACAACTGACCAAGCACGTGAACTCGCTGCTCAAACAGCAGAACTGGTTAGCGTTCATCAAAACTAAGCGTTGTTAAAATTTACGGATACGGAACATGATCAATACTTCTCCACTGCTTAGCTATGTCAGCAGTAATCACGACATTAAAGCGATCAATCAATGGCGTAGTGATGTCGAAAATCAATTACAAGAAAGTTTTGATCATGGTCAATCCATCCGTGATGTCATTTTAACCCGTTCAAATTTGATTGATGAGGCACTTATTTTCCTTTGGAAACATGCTGAACTCAATCAAACCGATTTGAGCTTATTTGCTGTTGGTGGCTATGGTCGCCGCGAGATGTTACCTTATTCAGACGTAGACATCATGATCCTGTCTGAGGATGAGTTTAGCGAAGAACAAGAAAAGCTCATTTCTGTCTTTATTTCCTCCCTATGGGATGTCGGCAATTTCAAACCTGGCATTAGTGTGCGTACCATTGCCAACTGTGTTGAACAAGCCACAAATGACTTAACTGTTGCCACAGCCCTCATCGAGTCCCGTTTAATTATAGGCAATGAACATTTAGCCAAATGGCCACGACGTATTGTTTCGCAAACATGGACAGATAAAACCTTCTATGATGCAAAAATGGAAGAACAGGCCAAACGCTATGCGCAACACAATTTCACAGAAAGCAATCTAGAACCCGACATAAAAAATGCGCCGGGTGGCATTCGTGACATTAACCAAATTGGTTGGATTGCAAAGCGGCATTTCCGCGTCAATCGCATTTATGACTTGGTGCATTTGGGCTTTATTTCAGAGTTCGAGTTAGGGGTATTAGAAGAAGCCGAAAGCTTCCTCTGGGAAATTCGTCACCACTTACATCGCCTCACCAAACGCGATGAAAACCGCTTATTATTCGACTATCAACGCGATATTGCTGCGAAGTTTGGCTATGTGCGCGAAGAAGGCAAATCCCCGAATTACCCAATTGAGCAATTCATGAAGCGTTATTATCGAAGCGCTCAACAAGTGACTACACTGAATGAAATGCTGTTAGCTTATTTCAACGAGTCGGTCATTACCCCACGCCTACCAAACTATGAACGTAACATTGAAGAAATCAATGAAAATTTTAAACTAGTTGATGGCAAACTAGCTGTTCAACACCATAAGATTTTTTCTGAAAACCCAAGTGCCATCTTAGAAATTTTTTATTTATTGGCAAACCGCCCTGAGATTACGGGTATTCGTGCACGGACTTTACGCCTCCTCACTTTAGCTGCAAAGCACATTGATCAAGAGTTTCGGGATAACCCAACCCATCAAGCCTTGTTTATGGCGATCATTCGCTCACCACATCGCTTATATGAGACGATGGTGGCAATGAAACGTTATGGAGTATTGGGCAACTATATTCCTGCATTTGGGCAGATTATGGGGTTAATGCAATATGACTTGTTCCATATCTACACAGTCGATGCACACACCTTACTACTACTGCGTAACTTAAACCGCTTCAAAGAGCCTGAGTTTGCCAAAGACTTCCCTGTCGTGAGTTCGGTGTTCCAACGTCTAGCACGTCGGGATATTGTCTATTTGGCTGCCATTTTCCATGATATCGCTAAAGGCCGTGGTGGAGACCATAGTGAGCTGGGTGCAACTGATGCGATTGAATTCTGTCGTAATCATGGTTTTACCGAACGCGAATGCAACCTTGTCGCGTGGCTCATCCAAAACCATTTACTCATGTCCGTCACTTCTCAAAAGAAAGATATTTCTGACCCCGATGTGGTTAAAGCTTTTGCTGAGAAAATGGGCGACATGGAACATCTCGACTATCTGTATACGTTGACTGTTTCAGATATCAATGCCACCAATCCTTCGCTTTGGAATACGTGGCGCGCTTCTCTCATGCGTCAGCTCTATACGCATGCACGTGATGTGATTCGCTCAGGTTTAGGCCGTCCTGTGGATTATCAAATGCTCATTGAGGACACCAAGTTTTCTGCCAGTGAACAACTGGTCGAAGAGTTTGCACTGGATGACGTCGAAAAAGTCTGGCAAGAACTGGGAGACGAATATTTCCTCAAAGAATCTGCTGATGAAATTGCTTGGCACACACGTGCTATTTTACAGCATGGTGATAACCCAGAACCGCTGGTTTTGATGCGTGCACAGCGTAAATTTGCTCAGGATGCAGTACAAATCTTTATTTATACTCAAGATCAGCCCAACTTGTTTGCAACAACGGTTGCCATACTTGACCGTATGAATTTGGATGTACAAGATGCACGTATTATTACCGCAACCAAAGCATTTAGTTTAGACACTTATGTTGTGCTTGACCGCTTTGGCACCCTACTGACTGACCCAGAACGTGAAGCCAAAGTACTGTCTGCTTTAAAAGATGCCTTAGTCAATTCAGATAAATATCCTGGGCTCATGCAACGCCGCATCCCACGTCAGCTACGCCATTTTGACATTGAAAACACCGTTGATATTACGCTGAATGAAGCACTGCAACAAAACATGGTCGAAATTGCAACACTTGACCATCCCGGCCTACTTGCCAAAGTGGGCGGGTTGTTTATGATGCAAGGTCTAGATATTCACTCTGCTAAAATTGCCACTCTAGGTGAACGTGCCGAAGATATTTTCTTTGTCACTAAAAAAGATGGTCAACCCATGACTGAAGCTGAAGCTGAGACTTTTGCTGCTCAACTAAAATCTGCCTTAGATGAAGCGTCTAGTCAGGTCTGTGGTCAACATTAACAATACACACTGGTATTTTGTTTCATGAACTCGAGTTTATCCCTTTTACATCCTTATCCTTTTGAAAAGTTAAATAAACTATTTCAGGATATTACTCCCGCAGACTTACCCCTCATTCCACTCTCGATTGGTGAGCCTAAGCATCCTGCGCCAGAGTTTGTGAAACAAGCCATTATTGATAATTTTCAACATTTATCGACCTATCCAAACAGTAAAGGTCTGCCAGAATTACGTACCAGTATTGCAAACTGGTTGACCCGTCGTTTTCAACTCAATCAAATTAGTGCAGAGAACAACATCCTTCCTGTTTCTGGTACCCGTGAAGCAATCTTCTCTTTTGTTCAAGCTTTGGTGAACCGCGAAGATGTACCTTATGTGGTGATGCCTAACCCGTTCTACCAAATTTATGAAGGTGCTACCTTACTTGCTGGAGCAAAACCATATTTTGTAAATTGTACTGAAGAAAATGGTTATCTCGGTGACTTTGATGCTGTGCCTGCTGAGGTCTGGGAAAAAACTGCCTTATTATTTGTTTGTACGCCAGGTAACCCAACAGGTGCGGTACTCTCAAAAGAGCAGTTTAAAAAATTAATCGCACTTTCAGATCAATATGGTTTTGTCATTGCATCGGATGAGTGCTATTCAGAACTTTGGTTTGATACTGCGCCTGTGGGTCTACTCGAAGTTTGTGCTGAAATAGGCCGAAATGACTACAAAAACTGTGTTGTATTCCACTCATTGTCTAAACGCTCAAACTTACCGGGTATGCGCTCTGGCTTTGTCGCGGGTGATGCAACATTACTCAAACCTTATTTACAATACCGCACCTATCATGGTGCAGCGATGCCTGTACAACACCAGTTGGCTTCGATTGCGGCTTGGGATGATGAAACACATGTTGAAGAAAACCGTGTGCAATATCGTGCAAAATTTGACTTATTTCAAAACGAATTAGGCCACTTACTCCCTCTACAAAAACCAGATGCGGGCTTTTACTACTGGTTAAAAGTAGATAATGATGAAACTTTTGCAAAAATGCTGATGGAGAAAGCACATGTCAAAGTACTTCCAGGGCGTTACTTGTCACGCAATACTGAGCAAGGCAACCCAGGCGAAAACCATGTGCGTCTTGCTCTAGTCGCCGACCTTGCACAGTGTGAGCAAGTCATTTCGCGCTTAAAAGCAATTTTATAAATAAGTTCATCTAAAAAAGAAAACCTCCTGTAACGGAGGTTTTCTTTTTTTTCTTCGATTAAAAATCAAATGATGCACTAAGCATGAATGTACGAGGTAAACCAGCAACCAAGTAACCATTATTGGTATTGCTTGTACTGTTGATATTGTCATACAGACCAACGGAACTCCAATAATCTTGATCAAATACATTATTCACAAGGAAGTTAAATGTAGTTGGGGTTTGCCCCAACTGAGTTTTATAGCTTGCACCCAGATCAAGCGTAGTCCAATCATTAACCTTCAAGTTATTGTCCAGACTAGCATAGGTGGAACCCGTGTAAGTCAATTGAGCGTTCAAAGAAATATCTTGCGGAAGGGGCAACTTCCAATTTGCACCAAGATTTGCCTGAAACTCAGGAACACCTACTTCATAATTTCCATCATAGGTCGTCGAACCAGTTTCTTCTTGCTTTGCATGCATCCACGTCACCCCACCTAAAACAGTTAAGGAGTCAGTAAGCTTGCCATAACTACTTAACTCTAGACCACGATGGACATATTCACCAGCATCACTGAATACACCATTTTGCATGACGCCACGCTGTTTATTAATATCAAATAAACTTAGT
>NZ_QKVN01000070.1:0-9616 GCF_003231195.1 Acinetobacter sp. WCHAc060042 | reverse complement strand
CAAACATCTAAGCTTTGTAAGTTGGAAAAGTTGTACTGTTTGGACTGCCACCACTCTCCTAGACAAATATGGTCTATTCTTTTTGCATAGGAGAGGCTTTGTTGCACAAACATTCAAAAGAGAAACTTACCCCAAGTTATCCAAATTTAAGTGGCAACTTGAGTATATGGTCGACCTAATTCCGTAAATCTTTCAGAACAATTGGGACATGTAGTAGAAGCAGTTAATGTCATATCGCTAATTTTTGGACCTGCATATCCAACACTATAGCGAGTAAAGTAATTATTTTCCATCTGAGGCACGTTTCTCCATTCTAAAAGAATATCTATTGCCAAACCTGCCACAGCTAGACTAGAGGATATAGAATAGGGAGTATAAGCAGCACAAGGCCCAAGCCCCATAATTTTTCTAAAATTTTTATTCCCTAATGGATCTAAGTCTTCTTTATAGTCATCCACTCCCGATTGATGTAGACAACTAATGCACCCCCCATTACTTTCATAAAAGAATGGATTATTGATCAATGCTTGCACACACTCCCCATTACCATATATCCATAAATGTAAAAGATTAGGTCTATATTGATCAGGTATTTGGATTACCTTTTCATTTAAATACTCTGCAATCTCAATTTGGCCAGTTGCATCTATAATTAAATCATATACGTCAAGATTACTAATTATATTTACACTTTGATTTACATAATTAATCTGGATGTTTTTACTACCCACTTGCTCTTTGATATAATCGACTATTGCATTTGCTTTATTTCTACCAATATATTTTTTTCCTAATACATGCCTTCCTACATTTTCAACTTTAATATCATCATTATCACAGACTGTTAATTGACCTTCTCCCAACCCAGCACCAATTTTAATTAGTGCATCTGCAACATATCCTCCAATTGCACCTACTCCAATTTGTAAAATTTTTAAATCAGTTAAATTTCTAGTCTTAATGTCTTTTAAATTTCTATCAACTAATTCTTGCATGCAATATTTTTTGATATAAACAGGTAATACTTGATCTCTCAATATTTCTGAGGCTATTCTTACATTCCCACTTAACAATTTGTAATATTTCTTCTTCCAACTTATATAAA
Source organism: Acinetobacter sp. WCHAc060042 (assembly GCF_003231195.1). Classification (NCBI taxonomy): domain Bacteria; kingdom Pseudomonadati; phylum Pseudomonadota; class Gammaproteobacteria; order Moraxellales; family Moraxellaceae; genus Acinetobacter; species Acinetobacter sp. WCHAc060042. Next base: position 8,511 of record NZ_QKVN01000070.1, on the reverse strand, counting down.
AAGATAAAACATGATTTTCAAAAACCAAAGAAATAAATATATTTTGATCTGATTTAATTTTATTTAAATTTCTTTTTAGAATATTAAAACAATTTAGATGAATATCATTAATAAATAAAAGCATCTTCCCTAAAGTTATTTCTCCTTCCACATTAAAATAATTTGACACCGAGGGAATATTAAAATGAGAAATATTCAAAACAATAAAATCAGAATCAATTGTTTTTTGACAGTTATTCTCTTTAGTAGAAATATATGTCAATTTAGCAGTCTGAAAATCCAAATTATCATCAAACTCCACAAATAAATTTTCTAAGCTATATTTCTTCTGAAATTCATTTGACAACATCATCCACATTGGAACTATTTCATTTCTTATCTCCTTAAGAAAATTAGAAGGATTGATTAAATCCAATATTACTTTTTTAAATTGCATTTCCATAAAAATTATAATTTTTGAAAAATACTTTCTATTAATTTCTAATTTATCATGTAAAACATAGCAAAAACTATATGCTTTTTTATTCAAATACGTAAACTGCGACTCAATTGAAAAATGAGGTAAAGGAAATCTAAAATGTTTAATGATTTTATTTATCTCTATTAGATCATCTTCAAACAAATAAACTTGAGGAGGTGTAATAAAGTCCCAATTCCTAAAAAAAACACCTAATCTTATATTTATACCCGATACAACAATATTTTTTACCCACAAATTATTGTAAAATTTTTTCTTTAAATTTGTATCATAAGGATCTACTAAATTATAATCTAGCTGTGTAAGATACTGAGCACAAAAATCAGGAATCAAATTACACCACCCTCGCAAATCCTTAAGGCATAATATTTCTTATTTACAAGTAAATTAAACCAATCATCTTTATAACTCTTATTACTTGCAATCCATAATAATTTAGGAAGTTCATTAAATTGTTCATTAAACATCAGTTGACTCCACCCTTTGTAATCACAATTAGATGGTCGTGGTTGTACTTCTGGATGAGTATGCCATTCACCTATATATTGTAAGACCCCATTTGAAATATCATGTACTTTGTTTAAATAAATTTGATGGTTTTTAGACTTTCTATAAAAACTATAAATACTTCTTTCATCATCCTCTGCTGGAGGACTGATATCTATAACTCTTAATGATTTACTACGTATTTCACCAATAATGATTCCACATGCCTCAGCCTTTTTCGTGTCTGCATACTGTCTGTGAAGATGAATTAAATGAAGTGCACTATCTGTTAAGTACACTTCAAATCTTAACTCTTCAGAATAAAGATGTAATCCCAAATTTACCCACCCCTAGTAGGTTCAATAGTTGCAGGATTGGTAGCTTGCAATGGCAATTCCTGATTATTATTCTCAACTACAACATAGCTTTCATCATCAGGAATTCTTTTTCCAAATTGGCTGCGTAGAAAATTAATTGAAGTTTTAGGTGACTCAATATCAATAGCTGCTGAAACTACACCGAGTAACTCTGCAGCTAAATCATGAGCTTCTTGTCTGTCATCTTCAGGAATTCGATTAAAGTCTTCATCTGTGTGTTCAGGAATAGAAGGTTCTTTAACTGGCCCAAGTAATGCTTTCGGCAGATTTTTTAAAACATACAATAATGCGAGATCATCTCTGTTTTCAAAATATTGATAATTTTGATTTGCAACTATCATCAGTAAGATTGAACTTGGCCCTCCACCGTTGTTATATTCGTGATCTCTCCAAGCTTTAAGATATCGAGCGATGTATCTTAACTGTCGACCATTATCTTCTTGATCTGCCAAGAAATCTGCATACCATTTACGAATTAACTCACAGTCACTATCTTTCCAATTACCATCACGTAAGGCCATATGGATTTTGGTAATATAGTCAAGTTCGATAATTTTAGCTTCACTCTCAAAGCTTTCTGTTGCGTAATGATAGCCCTTAAATACATATTCATCTTTGGCAATTGTTGCTTTTGCCTCATCTAGAATCATATTATTTCGTTCAACTAGGCTATCAAACATCAGGTCAGGAACGATATAAAGAGGCACATCCATATGCGCATTGCCTTCAAGTATGAGACGACAACAAGTATTTTTATCTTTACATAATTTCCAATCTTCTATATCGGCTAAAGGCTGCAATAATGTTTCTACTGCTAAATAATATGCTTTAGCCACTCTATCAGAACGTCCCTGAGCTAATAATGAATTAGGAAGATACACACCATAGTCAACATCCATTTCTTGTGCGGGATGCGCTGGCTGATTACAAGTACCATAAGCCCAAGAACCTTGTAGACGGAATTTTGGCTTAATAATATTTGGATCGCCTCCATTTTCGACAATGAAAGCTGCCAAACCTTGTTTCAGAGTAGCTCTTACCTTTTGCCGGCATGTATTTAAATAATCACGTTGATCACTAGTAGGCTTAATTTGCGTAATAAAGCCATCTTCTCTAGCTCTAAAAGTTCTGTGTAAATTACTACCCATTTAATTCTTCTCTCCTACATTTTTTTGTGGCCCATAAAACCATTCTCGTTTTCTTAACGGCTGGTTAAAATAATTTCGTATAAACTCTTTACCCAATGCAACTTTCGCAGATTGAAACCCATTCCCCTCAAGTACTTGCCTAGCCTCATCAGTTGTTTCATCTAGTCCAATAAATTGGGCTGACGATTGCACGATCTGTTCGTCGATTTTGTAAAATTGGTTTGGAAATGGTTCCATCCTATGCTTAACCATTTGTTCCATAAATTGTTGCTGACTACTCAAAACTAAATCAATAATATTTGGAGCTGCTTTAAAAATAGACCCCTCACCCCAATCCAAGTATCCACCATCTTTTTTCGTGCTTGGGTTAAGTTGTTTTTTTGATGATAAAGTACCAATCGAAAGAATGTGTACATCTTGGATATTCTTTTTAAACATATAATCAGCTTCATGTAAGCCAATCAAGCTAGGATCATTAGCAAAAAGCCCACCATCCACATATTCATTAGGACCAATCGGATGTCTTGGAAAATAAGTAGGCGCTGCTGATGTAGCTAAAGCTACATCAACTATTTTTAATTTCCAATCACGTTTAAGATTTGCATTATGAGGTGTTTTCAGAGTAACTGGACTACCTCTAGTGAAATCAATTGTAGGAATCACGACAGGACATTTTAGCTCTCCTAAAATTGAATCCCCGAACCAATCTTGTAAAACTGCTTTCAATGATTCATTGGAGTACTTTGAACCTGTAAATTTAAGAAGAGGCTTAGGCTGGAATATTTTATCACCGTGTGATTTAAATAAATCAACAATGTCATCAACTCTTATTCCATAAGCAATTGCCAAAGCTACGATGCCACCGACAGAAGTTCCAGTTATTAGATCAAAACAATCAGCTATAGAGTTATGTCCATTTTCTATCGCTTCTTGCTCTAACTCTTTTAAAACTGTTGCAGTAAATAAACCTCGATATCCCCCTCCTGATAGAGCTAGGATTTGAAACTTTTTCATTTTTTTTACTTAATGTGATGAATTATGCTTTTTATGAGGTTGCTTGTATAAATTTCAACCCATTTTTTGAAGAAAATTTATATATTTGTTTATGACCTCTCTTGAGATGGTCTGTTGATTGTCTTGAATAATAGAGCAATGTATTTTTAAAATTAAGATGGAATTTTCTTTCCACAATAAATAGAATTAAGTAACTATATATTTTTTATAATTTAATTTAGGTATATTTAGTGTCACATTCAATTGATCAACTCATACATAATTCACTCATAGAAATATGCCAAAACAGTAAAGAGGATTTTTCAGGTTTAGGGATAATTTGTTATGAAGAGTTAAGTCACCTTCCATATATAAGCTTACATCAAGAACAATCTTTTACCGACTTAGATTTAACAAATATCAATGAAACCTTATTGAAAATATCTACTTATTCTTCAGCCTACCATGATGGCTTTCATTTCTATGATATTAACTCTAAAAAATTAACCCATATTTCTCAATTTATATCCCCCCTATTAAACTCAGTAGAACATATGAATATTGAAAATGTCATTCCTTGCGGAGCTCGTGAGATGACAGCTTACTTAACATCTAGTATTCAAGGAATATTTTGTGTAGGTCTGATCAGTGCGAATAGATCTATAAAAATTTTTAAAAATAAATCAATTATTAACCAACAGGTAAGTATATGAGTTTTTTAGTATTAAAGTTTAATGAGCTAAGCAAAATAATCTACTTATTTGTAGTATTAGCTGGTCTAATTTTTGGATTGATACAACTAATTAATTTACTTCCCTATGTGAGCCTAACTTTACTCCAAACCTTAGGTCCATCTATCACCCTATCACTTTTTATTTTAGGCATCCTTCTTAGAACAGTTACAATTAAGCATCGGTTCCTAAGTTTTTTTATTGGCAAGCCAATTATACATGGGTTATGGAAAGGAAAATTGACGAGCAATTTTGAAGTAGAAGGACAGAAAATCCCTACTATCGAAATTTATTTCTTCATAAAACAGACTTTCTTAATCACTACCATCAAATCTTACACCCCACAACAGGCATCTGAATCAATCATTACAGCATTATCCCACAATAAAGATAGTGAAACTTCTGATTTTATCTATATTTATAAATTTTATCGGACAAAAAAACATGAAAACAAGGTGACCTTCGGTAGTGGGAATTTAAGATTAATAAACCAAGGACAAACTTTGGAAGGCATCTATTGGACTACAGCAAATACATGCGGTGAAATTGAACTAAACTTAATCAATCGTAATTGTGAAAGCATCGATTCCTATCAACTTGCTAAGCAACATGATAAATAATGCATTTTTATTCAAACAAGCACATCTCTCTCATAAAGACAGATGATACGCAGAAAATATTTCATAGATTGATTGTTAGAAGTATCTAATGATCAATTTTTTTAAGTTTTATCAGCTTTTTTATTGATTTTTTGATTCGTATACATTGTTAAATGTACTTAAATTTAACTTGGTGTCTAGTCAAAACACCATAGAAAGCTTATCAACCCCAATTGGTGATTGAGTTTCTGGAAATCAATAGCTAATCTGGTTATTCATTCAACACAATATATAGATTTTTTAAAGTATCTATACACCATATGATGTGTTCTATATAATAATCACACTCATTCTGTTTCGATAAAATGAAACCTAATTTTGGATTATCTTTGATAGGATATTTCTAGATATGAAGCTACATCCAATATATTGGCTTGAAGAAATGTATACATTTTTTCACTATTTTTGTTTCAGATAAGAAGTTATCTAATTGTAAATAAAGGATTTATCCCAATGTATACACTTTTAACATCAATAGAATGCCAATAATAACCTCCCCTAACCCCTCCTAAAAGGAGGGGAATTACACCAAACTTATTGAGGTGTAAAGTCCCTCTTTCATAAAGAGGGATTTAGGGAGATTAAAAAGTTAAAGATACCCAAGGAAATTACCATGCTCCATATGACACATAACTACATGTTAGGTCTTACAGCCTTGGTGCTTTCCTTTGTGGTTTTGTTTTACATGCCAATCGCCTATTTTTGGGTGAAAGTCAATCAAGCTAAAAAGCGAAAGCAAAATAAGTCATGAGAATCATGCTCTAGACATCATTTTAGAGTAACGATTGGCAAAACTTAATTTTGCTTTCACAAATTAAGCGTATAGTAGGACATCTCAGCTTTGCTGGATGTCAATAAAAGATATAAAGCAACGTAGAGAGAATTGATATGTCTATCCTAAGTTGGGACGATTTCGAAAATGATTCGCAAAAACCGGCTGCACCTGAACACAAGTCTGCGCCCGTCGAACCGCAAAAAGCGGCTAATCCGCAGATGGTATCTACTGCAGAGCAACCACAGAAGAATGTGGCAACTACACAATCCGCTTCAGCCCCTCGAAGCGGATCAACAAATCCAGCCGATCCGTTGGCAAGAGCATCTCACGCCTTAGAAAGCTTAGATGTTGCTCCAGGTCTAGAAGAACTAGAAATGGGTGCGCAACGTGTACAAGTTGACGACAAGGCGATGATTAACTGTCGTGCTGACCTCAACCAACTTGTACCGTTCAAATATGAATGGGCTTGGCAAAAATATCTAGATGGTTGCGCAAACCACTGGATGCCACAAGAAGTAAACATGAACCATGACATCGCGCTTTGGAAGTCTGAAAATGGCTTAACTGAAGACGAACGCACGATTGTTATGCGCTCACTTGGTTTCTTCTCTACTGCCGACTCATTGGTTGCTAACAACTTGGTTCTCGCGATTTACCGTCATATTACCAACCCTGAATGCCGCCAGTACATTTTGCGTCAAGCGTTTGAAGAAGCAATTCACACACATGCTTACCAATACTGTATCGAATCTTTGGGTATGGATGAAGGTGAAGTCTTCAACATGTACCGCGAAGTACCAAGTGTTGCACGTAAAGCAGCTTGGGGCCTCAAATATACTCAGTCTTTAAGCGACCCTTCGTTCAAAACAGGCACACCTGAAAACGATCAGATTTTGCTTCGTAACTTGATCGCATTCTACTGCGTACTGGAAGGAATTTTCTTCTACTGTGGCTTCAGCCAAATCTTGTCAATGGGCCGTCGTAATAAGATGAATGGTGTTGCTGAGCAATTCCAATACATCTTACGTGATGAGTCGATGCACTTGAATTTTGGTATAGATATGATTAACCAAATCAAGATTGAAAATCCTCACCTCTGGACAGCCGAATTCCAAGAAGAAATCATTCAAATGATTCTTGAAGGCACGATGCTTGAAATTGAATACGCACGTGACACGATGCCACGCGGTGTATTGGGTATGAATGCAGCAATGATGGAAGAATACTTAAAATTCATTTGTAACCGTCGTTTAGCGCAGCTTGGTTTACCAGAGCAGTTCGCTGGTGTAAACAATCCATTCCAGTGGATGTCTGAAATGATGGACTTACGTAAAGAGAAGAACTTCTTCGAAACACGTGTAACGGATTACCAAACGGGGGGAGCTTTGAGCTGGTAAAATAAAACAGCTATTAAAGTTTTCTTAAAAAAATAGAGCCTCTTGGCTCTATTTTTTTAAGTATAAAATCCAATGCTTATCTTTTAATAAACATTTCTAATATCAAGTACCCCATTTAGATTTTTCTGCATAAAGCTCAACCAATAACACAGATAGAATTTCATCATTCAATATAAATAGATTTTAAAATACCGCCCAACTCAACTCTAAATAAACTTGTAATAATCAAGTTTTAACAAGGCCACCAAAATAGACTTTCCTTTTGGAGGAATTTCACAAAAAGAACAATGGTTTTCTTGTGAGCCCTTAAACTATCAAATAAAAGTTTAAGAGTATTAAATAAGTCTTGAAATAAATACTATATTTTGAAAGAACTTAGGTAGCAAAAGCATTGAATTTTACATTTTAGAAATTGGTTCCATTAAAAAATAAAACATTTTTATGAATTCTGAATTCCTTTTGGCAACATTAAACATTCAGCCAATAAAAAAGCCCTTAAACATTGAGTTTAAAGGCTTTTTTAGATTCCGACGGATTACTTCGGAAAGAATTTTGGTGGAGGTGGCGTCAATTGAACTCAAATTCCAACTCATTTATTTCAAAGCCATTTTATTGAATAAAAAAATTCATTGACCCAATTTTGACCCACATCAGATTTAGTGTATTGAATCACTTAGAAATCTTGCTCAAATCCCAATTCAGGATTTGAATTGGTGTACGGCATTATAGCAAAACATTATACTGAAAAAAATTTGTAACGTTATAATATTAAAATTAACTCATTATGATATGAATAATCACATCAACCTAAATATAGTTCAATTTTTTAATTTGTACTTTTGCTTAGGACTCTTAGGCTTATCAGGAAGGATGCGTTCAATCACACCTACTTCTAATGCTGGAGTTAAATAATTTTTTTGGAATGTTGCTCGGTGGGACAAGTCTAATAAAGCCATCAGCTCAGTTAAGCTATATTCCTTCTGCTCCATATTCAGGATTAGACGTTTAACTTGATCGCTAACTTGTACGCTAGCTTGAGCGGTATCTTGATCGCTGGCATCAGAACTGAGTATTGCATCTAGAATCATCTGCAAAATAAACTCAATAAAAGGTGCAGAATCTGAGCGATCTGTGCTCGCTTGTAATGCATCGTAATAAGCTTTTTGGTTTTGATAAATCAAGCTTTCTACAGGAGTATTGAGAAAAATTGGATTCCACTGACTTAAGATTAAAGTTTGCCATAAACGTCCAATACGCCCATTGCCATCAGCAAATGGATGTATAAACTCAAACTCATAATGAAATACTGAACTCTGAATCAATGGGTGCTCATTCCCATCAGCCAACCACTGCAATAATTCTCCCATTAAACGGTGGACTTGATTTGCAGGCGGAGCCATATGCACGACTCGATCCCCTGACATCACCCCAACACCGCCATAACGATACTGTCCAACCTCATCAATC
>NZ_QKVN01000007.1:0-111860 GCF_003231195.1 Acinetobacter sp. WCHAc060042 | reverse complement strand
GAAGTAATAAAATTACAACTCTTTCGAATAGGGGAACTCAATTCTTTTGAAGATACTAATGAGTTGTTTTATTGGGCACTTGGATTGCAATTAGATAAAAAATTAAACAGTAGAGAGTTGAGTAAAAGAATAAATACATTTGCGTTGTTGCGAACTCTAGATCAAAAGAAAAATCTAATTTTACTTAGTTTAATAATGGGACAAGAACCTTATGTGAATTATCATATTTATATAGATTCAGTTGCTAAGAAATTAAATAATTACTTGTGTAAGGATAAAAGAAGTTTACTAAGAAAGCATAATTTGCACGTAATGGGAAATAAAGGTATTGATGATATAAATGAATCTGAATGGTATCGTATAATTTTGAATCATGATCTGAATATAGAAAATACGTTTATAGATCAGCTACTGAATGCTTATAATGTTGCTAGAAACAGTAATGACTCAGAATATCAACTGAGTGTTTTTTTAAGAAATGTCTCAATCTGTGATTTTGATCATTCAAATAATTTTATAAAAAATTGGGAAAATTATATTAAAAGAGGACTTTAACTTTCTATAAAATTGGTTATAGCGTTAATATCACTCGTCTGTAACTGCTCACGCATTTTTAAAAACTGCTTTTCATCTAGGTCATAGAGCTTCAGTGCAAGCAGTTTTTCGATGTCTGCTTCGGGAAAGCGATATTTAATAATCTTGGCAGGTACTCCACCCACAACAGCATAGGGTGGAACATCTTTGGTCACGACAGCACCTGTTGCTACTACAGCACCTTCACCTAACTTCACACCTTGCATAATCATGGCACGAGAGCCAATCCAGCATCCATCGCCAATGATGGTATTACCTGCGGGAACAAAACTACGCGTATCAAAGGGAAAGGCTGAAATCCAGTCAGTACGATGCAGTTGGTTACCACCCATCATAATGACGCATTCCGCGCCAAAACAAACAAAGTTACCGATATAGAGCTGATCAATCGGTTTATCTATGGTTGAAGGCTTATCATGTAAATAACGCACGACACAACGTTCAAAACCCTGATCCCAATACGCTGAGTAGTAAGAATAATTCCCTTTAATGTGAATATTTGGATTCTTCACCGTTTTAGAGATGAACTCAAACTCACACCAGTGTTTGACAGGAGAATTGATCAAAGGTTCAGACATAGAATGATAACATTGTAGGGTGTAAGGAATTATAACAAATAAAAGTCTTGCTTTGAAAAAGAGAGGGGAATGAATGCCTTAAATCTAACACTCTCTTGTTTGATGTACCTCATCCTAACCGTATTCTTTAGATGGAAGGAGTATCCATGGCGAATTAAATTTTGGGTTTTGGTAGGCAGGTTTGTATATCTTAAACCCATCGCATTTTTGTAATGAAATTTCCCTTGTCCATAATAAGAGGATAAAGGAGAGGTATTTTGGGAAATATAAAAACAAAAAACCCCTCAAACGAGGGGTTTTACAGCCGTAAATATCAAAGAAACTTAGATATATGCAACTTTTACAATTTCGTATTCAACTTCACCTTGAGGTGTTTGAATTTTTACTTCGTCGCCTTCGCTTTTGCCCAAAAGGCCACGTGCGATAGGAGAGTTCACTGAAATTTTATTGATTTTAAAATCAGCTTCGTCATCACCCACGATCATATAGGTCTTTTGTTCTTCGGTATCTAAGTTTTCGATAGTGACTGTCACCCCAAAAACTACACGACCGTTTTGTTCAAGTTCTTTGACATCAATCACTTGAGCTGCACCCAATTTGCCTTCGATGTCTTGAACACGACCTTCACAGAAACCTTGTTGCTCACGGGCAGCATGGTATTCCGCATTTTCTTTTAAATCCCCGTGCTCACGTGCTTCAGCAATTGCCGCAATAATACGTGGACGTTCAATACTTTTTAATTGATGTAATTCTTTCTCTAAGGCTAACTTGCCTTGGGGAGTCATAGGATAACGTTGCATTGTTGTCCCTCAAGTCTGTGAGTGTAAAAAATATAGGTTTATAAATGAAAAAAGCCCGCCACCGAGAGGTGACGGGACTTCTCGGTAAACGAATTAACCTACAGTTTGTAAATCTTGCAAACGGTATACATCCATTGGCAATTGAATTGCAAAAGCTTGGCATACAGCATCAGCACCGTTCAAGGTCGTTGTGTTATACACTTTCGCTTGAAGCGCTGAACGACGAATCGAGAACGAATCTTGTTGAGCTTGTTTGCCTTCAGTTGTATTGATAATGAGGTGAACTTCGCCATTTTTCAAGCGGTCCACGATATTAGGACGACCTTCAGTGACTTTATTTACACGTTCACACTCAATACCAGCAGCTTTAATAAACTCGTAAGTACCGCCAGTTGCAAGTACTTTGAAACCAAAGTCTACTAATTTTTTCGCAATACCAACAGCACGAGGCTTGTCTGAGTCACGCACAGAGATAAATGCATGCTTTACTTCGCCTTCTGTAGGAAGACCAGGTACGCGTTCATTCGAGCCTAACACAGCTTTGTAGAAGGCTTCACCAAATGTTTTACCTACACCCATGACTTCGCCTGTAGATTTCATCTCAGGGCCAAGAATAGGGTCAACACCCGGGAATTTGTTGAATGGGAACACTGCTTCTTTTACAGAGAAGTGAGTCGGGATGATTTCTTTTGTGAATCCTTGAGATTCTAAAGACTGACCCGCCATACAACGTGCAGCCACTTTCGCTAAAGACTCACCGATACATTTAGAAACGAATGGCACAGTACGCGACGCACGTGGGTTCACTTCTAGGATGTAAACGTCTTCGCCTTTCACAGCAAACTGTACGTTCATCAGACCAACCACGCCAAGCTCTTTCGCCATCGCAACAGTTTGACGACGCATTTCGTCTTGGATTTCAACTGAGAGCGAGTACGGAGGAATCGAACATGCTGAGTCACCTGAGTGAATTCCTGCTTGTTCAATGTGCTGCATAATACCGCCAATCACAACGTCTTTACCGTCAGATACACAGTCTACGTCAACTTCGATCGCATCATCTAAGAAACGGTCAAGAAGAACAGGCGCTTCATTTGATGCTTGAACTGCATCACGTAAGTAGCGTTTAAGCTCTTCGTCGTTGTATACGATTTCCATCGCACGACCACCGAGTACATAAGAAGGACGTACCACAAGTGGGTAGCCTACTTTCGATGCTTCAGCCATACCTTCTTCAGCAGATTTTACGATGCTGTTGTTTGGCTGACGAAGTTGAAGACGTTGAATCATTTGTTGGAAACGTTCACGGTCTTCTGCACGGTCAATCGCATCTGGTGATGTACCAATAATTGGCGCACCCGCTTCTTCTAAAGCACGAGCCAATTTAAGCGGAGTCTGACCACCATACTGAACGATAATGCCTTTTGGTTTTTCAGTACGTACGATTTCAAGTACATCCTCCAAAGTGATTGGTTCGAAGTACAAACGATCAGACGTGTCGTAATCCGTTGAAACCGTTTCAGGGTTACAGTTCACCATGATGGTCTCGTAGCCATCTTCACGCATTGCAAGCGCTGCGTGTACACAGCAGTAATCGAATTCGATACCTTGACCAATACGGTTAGGACCACCACCGATCACCATGATCTTATCTTTATCAGATGGGTTTGATTCACACTCGTCATCATAAGTTGAATACATGTATGCAGTGTCAGATTCAAACTCTGCTGCACAAGTATCCACACGTTTGTAAACTGGAGTCACGCCCAAGTTCCAACGGTGCTTACGGAATTGTTTTTGTGAAATACCCATCAAGTTCGCGATGCGAAGGTCAGATAAACCTTTACGTTTGAACGAACGAATGTTATTCGCATTCAAATCACCAAAACCTAGGGTTTTGATTTCATTTTCAGTTTTGATGATGTCTTCGATTTGGATTAAGAACCAACGGTCAATTTTGGTTGCTTCAAAAACATCGTCTAAGCTAAAACCGTGACGGAAAGCATCAGCTACATACCAAATACGCTCAGGACCCGGAACTTTAAGCTCTTGAAGAATCTTTTCGCGTGCGCCTTCAGCACCCACTTCGATTTTTTCGTCAAAACCAGAAACACCCACTTCAAGACCACGAAGTGCTTTGTTTACAGACTCTTGGAAGTTACGACCAATTGCCATGACTTCACCCACAGATTTCATCTGTGTCGTTAAAGTCGCGTCTGCTTGTGGGAATTTTTCAAAGTTGAAACGTGGAACTTTAGTTACCACGTAGTCAATTGCAGGTTCGAATGACGCAGGAGTAGTACCACCTGTGATGTCATTTTTCAATTCATCAAGGGTATAACCAACAGCCAGCTTCGCAGCAATTTTTGCAATCGGGAAACCTGTTGCTTTTGATGCAAGAGCAGATGAACGTGATACACGTGGGTTCATCTCGATGATCACCATACGGCCAGTATTCGGGCAAATACCGAACTGAACGTTAGAACCACCTGTTTCCACACCAATTTCACGAAGAACTGCTAAAGATGCATTACGCATCAATTGATATTCTTTATCTGTCAATGTTTGCGCAGGTGCAACAGTGATTGAGTCACCTGTATGCACGCCCATTGGGTCAAAGTTTTCAATTGAACAAACGATGATACAGTTGTCGTTTTTGTCACGAACAACTTCCATCTCATATTCTTTCCAACCAATTAAAGATTCATCAATCAATAATTGTTTAGTTGGTGAAAGGTCGAAACCGCGTTCACAGATTTCAAGGAATTCTTCACGGTTATATGCGATACCACCGCCTGAACCACCCATCGTGAATGACGGACGGATAATCACAGGGAAGCCGAAGCGCGCTTGAATCTCTAAAGCTTCTTCCATGTTTTCAGCAATCGCAGCTTTTGGACATTCAAGACCAATTTTACGCATTGCTTCATCAAACAGTTTACGGTCTTCAGCTTTTTCAATCGCTTCTTTGGTCGCGCCAATCAATTCAACATTGTATTTTTCTAAAATACCGTTGGCATCAAGTGCAAGCGCACAGTTTAATGCTGTTTGACCACCCATTGTTGGAAGGACAGCATCTGGACGCTCTTTTTCAATGATTTGCGCAACAGTCTGCCAAGTGATTGGCTCGATATACGTTGCGTCTGCCATTGTAGGGTCAGTCATAATGGTCGCTGGGTTAGAGTTCACCAAAATAACACGGTAACCTTCTTCACGAAGGGCTTTACACGCTTGCGCACCTGAGTAGTCAAACTCACATGCCTGTCCGATGACAATCGGACCTGCACCAATAATTAAGATGCTTTTAATGTCTGTACGTTTAGCCATGATCGCTTCCTTAATTACTTCTTAGATGCTTCGATAAGTTCGATGAAATGATCGAACAATGGTGCGCAGTCATGCGGACCAGGGCTTGCTTCAGGGTGACCTTGGAAGCTGAACGCTGGCTTGTCTGTACGATGAATCCCTTGAAGAGTTTGATCGAACAAAGACTTGTGCGTAGCTTTTAAGTTTGCAGGAAGTGTTTCTGCATCCACTGCGAAGCCATGGTTTTGAGAAGTAATCATCACCGTACCATCTTCGATGTTCTGTACTGGATGGTTAGCACCGTGGTGACCATGCGGCATTTTCACCGTTTTAGCGCCAGAAGCGAGTGCAAGAATTTGGTGACCTAAGCAAATACCAAAGACAGGTAAGTTGCGAGCGTCTTCTACAATTGTTTTTACAGCTTTAATTGCGTAGTCACATGCAGCTGGATCGCCAGGGCCGTTCGATAAGAACACGCCATCTGGATTCAACGCAAGTACGTCAGCAGCAGGAGTTTGTGCAGGTACCACAGTGAGTTTACAACCGCGGTCAGCAAGCATACGTAAGATGTTGGTTTTGACACCGTAGTCGTATGCAACAACATGGAATTTAAGTTCAGGTTGTGTAAAGCCTTTGCCTAAAACCCAAGAACCTTCGGTCCATTCGAAGCCTGTTGGGTCACAGCATTCTTTCGCTAGGTCTAAACCATTTAAACCACCAAAGGCACGAGCTTTTTCTAAAGCTTGTTCTTCAGTAATATTTTCACCAGCAAGGATGCAACCATTTTGTGCGCCTTTGTCACGTAGAATACGAGTCAATTTGCGCGTATCAATATCCGCAATCGCAACGACATTATGTTCTTTTAAGTATTCGCCTAAAGATTGCGTTGATCGGAAGTTGCTATGCAATAAAGGTAGGTCACGAATGATCAATCCATTGGCCCATACTTTATGAATTCGACCTGACTCAGCGTCTTCATCATTACAACCTGTGTTACCGATGTGTGGGTAAGTTAGAGTCACAAGTTGTTGTGCATAACTTGGGTCAGTCAAAATTTCTTGATAGCCAGTCATGGCAGTGTTGAAAACGACTTCACCAGTCGTACTACCCGATGCACCAATAGACGTTCCTTTAAAGATCGTACCATCGGCAAGGGCTAAAATTGCTGGGGTGCTCAAACCAAAGCTCCTGAAATTTAGGCTGTAAAAAAGCGAGTAGACGAAAAAAAAGGAAGGCTATCTAAAAACCTACCCTCCCTATGTCTGCTCGCTTGAACTTAACACGGCATTATACGCAACTGCACTATTAAAGTCCATGCCAATAACAAGGAATAAATAATATAAAAGACTTGTATTTTGAGGCGAAAGCTGTTTTTAAAGTTTTGTGAGGAAAATGTAACAACAAATAATTGTCTGACAAATCAAAATCTAAATTTTATCAAATCACGTTAAGCTGTCACTGTCTATATAACAACAGGAATAAAATCATGACTGAACCAAAAGCTGAACCAAAAAGAGTAGCTAAACCAAAGCCTGCGCTGAAAGAAGTCGTCGCAGAAAGTACTGAAAAGCTAGAGCAAGTGGCAAAAGAAGCATCAGAGCAAGTCACGGAAGCTGTAGTTGAGAGTAAAGAAAAGCTTGAGGCAGAAGCAAAGCAGTTGAATGCCAGTGTGCAAGAACAATTGCGTCAGTTTAAACAAGAATTGTTGCAGCGTTTAGAAACCATTAAAGGGCAGTTGGCAAATTCTCAAAAAGATATCTCAGAACTAAAAGAGTTTGTAAAAACTGAGTTTACTGCAGTTTTAGATGATTTAACTAAACTGGGCAAAGAGCTAAAAGGTGATGTCAGTGAAATTTCGGTGAAGCATAAAGATCAGTTAACAGAAACCTTTAAGCGCTCTAAAGAACATACGCTTGAGGCTTGGAATAAAGTTTCAAGTAAATAATGGTCTTTGTGCTGACTTGAATTGAAATATATCCATAAAAAAGTGAGGTCAATGCCTCACTTTTTTATATGCTTAGTTTGTGTATAGCTTAGAACTGATGTAGCCAATCACGTTTGTTGTGAAAGTCGGCTTGTTGACCGCTATGCTGCATGGCATAGAACTGTTCACCTTGTGAGGTATTCAACACTGCAGATAAGCCTAGATATAGGTCAGCCCATTTCAGTTTGTGTTGCAACATAAACTCAGTCAGATCAATACTGACATTTAAACCATAGTGGGTGCGCTTCAATTGATTGAGTTCAATATCGTAAGCGACCTGTGGCGGCATATCTTCAGGATAACGATATTCCTCAAACTGATAGGCTTGCCAAGCTTGAGAAGGGGAGAGATTAATCTCGCGATAGTAGTCTTCGCCTTTTACCCCGATAAAGACTTCAAAACAGGTGTTTTCCCATAAAAAGTCTTGACGAGGATTTGAATTCACGACTTCGGGCCAGTGCATGTACACATTAGGGTCGCGTAGCCAAAAGCCGATATTGAGGGTATACGGGCTTTGTTGTTCGATCGCACCGACAAGCGAAATTGCTTGAAAACGACGATCAAATGCACTGAGTTCGTAACTTGCCATAAAAAAATTACAACTATTTTGCTGCGTGTGCGAAACGAACTAAGTTAGACAATTTGGCATTTTGTTTCGCCGCTTTTTTGTAAAGCAATGCAATTTTACCAATCGTTTGTACTACTTCTGCACCCGTAGTAGATGCAATTTCTGCAATGATTGCAGCACGTTCTTCACGGTCTTCGCCCGCGATTTTGACTTTAATCAATTCGTGGTCATTTAAAGCGCGTAAAATTTCTTCAACGACATTTTCAGTCAGACCTGAACCGCCGAGCATAACTACAGGGTTTAAAGCATGTCCGATTTGACGCAAACGCTTGCGTTCCTGAATGGATAAAGTCGCCATAAAGATAACCTAATTTTAAAAACGGCTTAGTATAACAAACTGCGCAATTAAACGCTTTATATTCTGTGGAAATAATCGATTTAGATAATAGAAAAAAACATCTAAAACCCAAGATTTGGATACAGATGTATACTGCAAGCCTAGAGAATTTAACGTACAATTAAGTTTAAGAAATTTTAATGTTTTAGAGAGATATGGCAACACGCATTACCAACCAAAAGTTATCCAAAAGTAGCCGTGCGTGGATGAGAGAGCATCTCGATGACCATTTTGTGAAAAAAGCGCAAAAGGAAGGTTATCGTGCGCGTGCAGCTTATAAGTTACTTGAAATTCAAGAAAAATATAACATCATTCGTCCGGGTATGACCGTGGTTGACTTGGGTGCGGCACCTGGAAGTTGGTCTCAAATTGCAGGGAGATTGGTCGGTGATAAAGGATTGGTGGTTGCATCAGATATTTTGGAAATGGATGCTCTGCCAGATGTGACCTTCTTACAAGGTGACTTTCGCGAACAAGAAGTATTCGATAAATTGTTAAATATTTTAGATGGACGTAAAGTAGACGTTGTAATTTCAGATATGGCCCCCAATACATCAGGTAATAAGGCTGTTGATCAACCGCGCCAAATTTACCTATGTGAGCTAGCTATCGATTTTGCAACGAAAGTGCTCGGTCCAAATGGTCAATTTGTTGTAAAGGTATTCCAAGGTACAGGCTTTGACGAATTCCGTAAGCAAGTAGTCGATAACTTTGATGTGTTAAAAACAGCAAAACCTGCTGCATCACGTGCCCGATCGAAGGAAGTATTCTTAGTCGGACAAGGCCGTAAGAAGGCTTTCAAATAAAGTTTACTTGCCAAGTCGTTAAAAATTGTGCATTTTGTACCTTTTTATATTTTGCGAAGCTGATCTTCAGCAGAAACTTTAAGGTCACCCGCTAGGGCATGATCAAATTAGATTGATATGGGAATAAAGCTTTGAGCGATCTCTTCAAGAATGCCATATTGTGGCTAGTGATACTGGGTGTACTGATCCTTATTTTCAGTAACGTCAGTAGCAATGAAAAGCCGACAGCAATGAATTATTCAGAGTTTGTTGCTGCGGTGAATGCTGGTCAAATTAAGCAAGTGACAATTGATGGCGAACGAATTCATGGCCAAAAATCAAATGGTTCAGAGTTTGAAAGTATTCGTCCTGCGGTTCAAGACCCAGAGCTTATGCCTAATCTGATTAAAAATAACGTTGTCGTTGAAGGTACAGCACCACAACGCCAAGGTTTATTGATGCAACTTTTGATCGCAAGCTTCCCAGTACTTTTAATCATTTTGTTATTCATGTTCTTTATGCGCAACATGGGTGGCGGAGCTGGTGGTAAAAACGGTCCAATGAGTTTTGGTAAGTCGAAAGCTAAAATGTTGGCAGAAGACCAAATTAAAGTCACATTTACCGATGTGGCTGGTTGTGACGAAGCAAAACAAGAAGTTGTTGAAATTGTTGATTTCTTAAAAGATCCATCAAAATTTAAACGTTTAGGTGCAACAATTCCTAAGGGTGTATTGATGGTGGGTCCACCGGGTACAGGTAAAACTTTACTTGCAAAAGCAATTGCAGGCGAAGCGAAAGTGCCATTCTTTAGTATTTCAGGTTCTGACTTTGTTGAAATGTTCGTGGGTGTGGGTGCGTCTCGTGTCCGTGACATGTTTGAACAAGCGAAGCGCCATGCGCCTTGTATCATCTTTATTGATGAGATTGATGCTGTGGGTCGTCACCGTGGTTCAGGTACAGGTGGTGGTCACGATGAGCGTGAGCAAACCTTGAACCAAATGTTGGTTGAAATGGATGGCTTTGAAGGCAATGAAGGGATTATCGTCATTGCTGCAACAAACCGTGCAGACGTACTAGATAAAGCTTTACTTCGTCCAGGTCGTTTTGACCGTCAAGTAATGGTTGGCTTACCAGACATTAAAGGTCGTGAGCAAATCTTAAATGTTCACATGAAGAAATTGCCTTCAGTGACTGGTGTCGATGTACAAGTACTGGCACGTGGTACACCGGGCTTCTCAGGTGCGCAATTGGCAAACCTTGTGAACGAAGCTGCACTTTTTGCTGCACGTCGTAACAAGAACACTGTCGATATGCATGATTTTGAAGATGCAAAAGACAAGTTGTATATGGGCCCTGAACGTAAGTCGATGGTGATTCGTGAAGAAGAACGTCGCGCAACCGCGTACCATGAAGCGGGTCATGCGATTGTGGCTGAAATTCTACCGGGCACAGATCCTGTGCATAAAGTGACCATTATGCCACGTGGTTGGGCGCTGGGTGTAACATGGCAGTTGCCTGAACATGACCAAACCAGCCACTATAAAGACAAAATGTTGAATGAACTTTCAATTTTGTTTGGTGGTCGTATTGCCGAAGAAATCTTTATCAACCAAATGTCGACAGGTGCTTCAAACGACTTTGAACGTGCAACTAAAATGGCACGTGCGATGGTCACTAAGTACGGTATGTCTGACAAACTTGGTGTAATGGTGTATGAAGATGATTCTCAGCAATCATTCATGGGTAGTATTGGTAGCCGTACCATTTCTGAAGCAACTCAACAGCAGGTTGATGCTGAAGTCCGCCGTATCATTGATGAGCAATACCGTGTTGCACGTGACATCTTGGAAAATAACAAAGATATCGCGCATGCGATGGTGAAAGCCTTGATGGAATGGGAAACGATTGATCGCGAGCAAATTCGTGACATTATGGAAGGCCGTGAGCCACAACCACCGAAAGTGTATGTTGCAGAAAATCCTGTGATTGATGTAACACCAACAGATGGTCCAAGCACACCACCACCGTTGCCATCAGCAACTTAAGATTTAACTCTTGAAATAAAGGACCACCTTCGGGTGGTTTTTTATTGTGCATATTTTTTTATGTTTTAAAGAAAAATAAGCACACAGCTCTGCTACACGCGTTAAGATAATCCCAGTTGAACTGGAGTAAATTAGATGCAATTGATGGCTTTACCAAAGAAAATCCTACATTGTGGTGAACTATCACTCGATTTGTCGGTACCGCAGGTGATGGGTATTCTGAATGTGACGCCAGACTCGTTTAGTGATGGTGGACAACATAATGGTAAAGTGCAGGCGATTGCACATGCGAAGCAAATGATTGCAGATGGAGCAACGGTGATTGATGTAGGGGGCGAGTCCACACGTCCAGGTGCATCTGTGGTTGAGGTCGAGGAAGAAATTCGTCGTGTTGTTCCAGTGGTGGAAGCCTTGGCTGAACTTGATGTGGTTATTTCGATTGATACTTCTCAACCTGAGGTGATTCGAGCTGCTGTTGCCGCTGGTGCGCACATTTGGAACGATGTCCGAGCTTTGACACGCCCGAAGGCATTAGAGACTGCTGCTGAACTGAATATTCCTGTAATTATTATGCATATGCGTGGTGAGCCGACCACCATGAATGGCTTAGATCACTATGATAATGTTACTCAAGATGTAATAACAGAGCTTTCCCTACGTGTGGATGATGCCTTAAAAGCAGGGGTGCGGCCAGAAAATATTATGATTGATCCCGGTTTTGGCTTTGCTAAAAACGCAAAGCAGAACCTTAAACTTTTAAAAGAATTTCATCAACTGAACCAACTGGGTTATCCTATTTTGTCCGCATTGTCACGAAAACGCTTTATAGGTGAAGCTTTAGGTGGGGCTGATGCAAGGCAACGAGCTGTGGGTTCTGTAGCAGGACATTTAATGAGTATTCAACAAGGTGCGTCTATGGTACGTGCCCATGATGTCAAAGCGATGAGCGATGCGATTAAAGTTTGGAATGCAATGAACTTAGCTTAGCGGAAAATGCAGTAATGATAGCTTGAGCTATTAGCGTAGTTGACCTGAAGCATTTATTTAAACAAGCAGGATCTTGGGGTTCTGCTTTTTTATTTGGTGATTTGTTTGGTTTATGTTATACAGACTCGTTTTTTAAGTTTCTCGTTTTGAGTGCCTGTATGTTTGCAGATTTACTTCTCCCTATGTTTGATGATGAATACTATCCAGATATTCTTGTTGCCGAAGTGAAACAACATGTTGAAGCTTTTGCCAAGAAAATTGTGAAAGCAAAGTCTGAAGATGATATTTATCAATATGCCAATGCAACTGTCGCTGAAATAAATGAAATGAAGCCCCATTTTGAAGATCTGGATTCATCTTTGGATGATACTGCTGCAGACTTTATTGCAGAAGCCATGATGATGGTGGTGCAAGGTGCAGGTTATATGGATATTGAAATGGAAGAGTTGGTGGTCAATAGAGAGTGGTGAATCCCTCTCTATGCTTATGTTCGTGAGATAGACTGGATGAACGAAAGGTTTAAAGTTCATCTAAAAAGTCACTTAGATGACAGCTTTGATTTAGGTGCTCATTTTCAATTGCATCAACCGTCATCACATATTGATCTTTAATCATTTCAGTATTTGCACTGAGATTCAGCCAAAACTTTGGATAAGTTTTTATGAGTGTGCGTATGTGTTGTTCATCACGTGTATGGTTAAAACTTAATTTAAACTCTGCATCTACAGATTTACACGCATGTAAGTAAAGCTGTTGGTCTTTTTCAATGATGGTCCCTGCGAACAGATCATAAAATTTTTCAGTATTTATCTCTGAAGTCTTTGTTTCTGCGTGAGTGATGTTTGAAAGGCTCAGGATTAAAGTAATAAAGCTTAGAATTTTTTTCATATTGTTGTGGTTTAGTGATTTTGATTTATAAATTATAGGTATAAAAAAACCAGCATAATGCTGGGTTCTTTTATTGCACCATCTTAATTGTTTTAAGAATGGTGCCCGAGGCCAGACTCGAACTGGCACGCTTTGTGGGCGGGGGATTTTAAATCCCCTGTGTCTACCGATTTCACCACTCGGGCATGAGCGCAATAATAGAGGAGGAAATAAATATTGGCAAGTCTATTTGTGCTTATTTGCTTTCTTTTCAATCAATTCAGCGGTTTATGTTTAAAAACTAGCACAATCATCTGTACTGCACTCGTTCAGGCTTCATAAAAATGTCATCGACTTGAGATATGCATGTCATCTTTTTCGCATAAATTTCAAGTCCATATCGTCTTTAGGCTATCCACATGACAAAAAAAATGAACCGCCGAGAACTGATTCAAAAAACTTTGGCTGGATTTGGAGCGTTATCTTTACCGATTTCACTGACTGCATGTGGAGGAGATGGTTCAGACTCCGACACACAGCCGACAACTCAAGCACAGTTTTTACATGGGGTGGCAAGTGGAGACCCCTTGCAAACGCAGGTCATCATTTGGACTCGTTTGACGCCTAGCGATACTAGTGCACGTTTAGAAGTACAGTGGGAAGTAGCAAAGGACACGGACTTTAAACAAATTGTAGCAACTGGGAAGGTACTGACCACTGCCACGCAGGATTTTACCGTGAAAGTCGATGCCACTGGCTTAGTTGCAGGGCAAAGTTATTTCTATCGTTTTAAATATGCTTCAAATTATTCGATGATCGGACAAACCAAGACTTTAGCAGATGAGGTGCAAGCCGTTCAATTTGCAGTTTGTTCATGTTCAAACTATCCAGCGGGTTATTTCCATATTTATAAAGAAATGTCAAAACAGGATGTGGATGTTGTCATTCATTTGGGAGATTACATCTATGAGTATGGTATGGGGGGCTACGCAACAGAAGAAGCAGTAGCGATGGGACGTGCGCTGGCGGATGATAACAACTTAGAAATTATTCACTTAGATGACTATCGTAAACGTTATGCCTTATATCGCTTAGATCTAGACTTACAAGCTGCACATCAACGCCATCCTTTTATTGTGGTATGGGATGACCATGAGTTAGCCAATGATACATGGAAAGATGGTGCTGAGAACCATCAGTCAGACACAGAAGGTGATTTTGCAGAACGTAAATTTGCCGCGCTGGCTGCGTATTTTGAATGGATGCCAATCCGTCCGCTTTCTGAAAAAGATCATTTAAATATTTATCGCCAGTTTAACTTTGGTAATTTGGTGCAGTTGAATATGTTGGATACGCGCATCTTGGCGCGAAGTAAACAGTTAGATTATGCGGACTATTTAACCGCATCGGGTTTGGATGCTGTACGCTTTACTACAGATATGCAAGACCCAAATCGAACGTTACTCGGCTTGAATCAACGCGCATGGTTAACACAGCAACTTGCGAGCTCAAAAGCCACATGGCAAGTTTTGGGTCAGCAGGTGTTGATGAGCAAAATGCTCATTCCAGCCGAAATGTTACAAGTGCTCAGTGCAATCAGTAGTGGTGCGGTAACTCCAGAAGTTTTAGTGCAGGTGAATCAACTGATTAAAGAATTGGTCGAAATAAAACTGCGTTACTTAAATAATGACCCTTCTTTAACGGTAGAGCAGTTGTCTCGTATTAAGACTGTGGTTCCTTACAATTTAGATGCGTGGGATGGTTATGCAGTTGAACGCGAGACGCTGTACGGCACACTGCAGTATTTGAATAAAAAAGTTGTGGTCTTGGCTGGTGATACACATAATGCATGGGCATCGGACTTACATGATTTAACAGGGCAGTTTGTAGGCGTGGAGTTGGCGACAAGCTCAGTTTCCTCGCCCGGTATGGAAAAGTATTTGTCTATTCCGATGCAACAACTCAAAGAGTTTGAGTTTGCTTTTACAACCTTGATTGATGAGCTGAATTATTGCAATTTAAATCAGCGTGGCTATTTGAAAGTCAGTTTTACTGCTGAGCAAGTACAGGCAGATTGGATATTTGTTGATACCATTAAGCAAAAAGAATACAGCGTAGATGAAACACGATCATATCAAGTGATACTGGATCCAAGCTTATTGCCAGTCGGCAGTTTAAAGCAAACGGCATAAATGCTGTCTATAAAAAACCGAGCATCATTGCTCGGTTTTTTTATAATTTTTCATCAATATAACTATCCAGATCGAGATGTTTGATCTGTTTGCAATAAGCCTGTTCATACTTGAGAAGTTTTACATATAAATCTGCTTCATGTCCCAATTGTATTTTTCTGGCTTGGTAATGGCTAGATTGACTCGAAATTAGACGTAATTTAAGGCGCGATTTGACCGTTTGCTTGTAGGCCCAAAAGCAGATGCGTCTAAGTTGTTGTAGTTGATAATGCTCAAGCGACTGGCTATGGTCACGAAATAAATTCTCTTTATAGAAGCGGACAAAACCAAAGTTAACGCCAAAATAAAACAAGATCCACATCAGCAAACTGCTTTCAGTGAACATTAAATTCAGCCCACTCAAGAGAATTACAACTGCAAGCTTGATTGGTGCGTGACGTAACAGTTGATAGAGCGAGTGCGATGAGTGTTTAATTTGTTTAATGACAAAGGGTAGCACCCACATTAGTACCAATAAAATACTAATAATGGCATAGCTCTGACTTTGAAATGCATCCAACTTTTCCAGATGATTTGAGAAAAAATTTTGTAAAATAAGGCTGATCGGAATAAAAATCATCACCGCCAAGACCCAAGGAACGAGTTCCCGCCAGTCATCCAAAATACCACGTGTTTTGATTTGGCTATACAATAAAAAATTGCGCTTAAATGCAGCGGGGTAAAGGGTCTCTAATTGTTGCAGTAACAGTTGGACTTGTTTAGATTGCATCGTCAAAAAAAAGAGCGTATGAAAAAATAGCCTTTACTATAGAGGATTTGCGTCGTTATCGTGCAAAAAAATACGATAATCAGAATATTCAGTATGAAATGATGAAGAATTTAATTTTTTCATGCCGAATTATGCGAAAATAGACGATTCAATTTTTTTGTCTAAGGGCAGTTCATGACTGATCAATCTCCTGAATCTTTAAGTGATATCGAAATTTTAGACATTTTGCAGTCTATGAAAGACGATGTGCTTGATACAGAGGCAAAAGAAGAGATCCGTAAAGGGGGGAAAGCTGGTCGTCAAGAAGCACATAAACTTGCGATTGTGGCTTTGAACCAATCTTTTGAAAGTAAGTTTGTTGAGGCTGTGGCTTTGGCATTGGGTCTTAATGATGCCCAAGCCAAAAAAATTCGCTACAAGAAAGACCGTATTCGCATTTTAAAAGTGCGTGGTATCGACTACATGGCAATTGATGGCGCGGAAACAGCACAAGTCTTGTCACAAGTTGCGCAGGCGATTGTACGTGAAGATGCAACCGTGACCCATGATTTACACAACATCTTCCCATTTTGGAAAGAAGGCTGGCCAATGGTTCAGTTTGACAGTGCCTATAAAATCTTAGCTGAAGATATTACTATTCATTATCAAGCGACTTTAGATCAATTACTTGAATTATATGGTCGTTAAGATCGCAGGATTAAAAGCACCTTCGGGTGCTTTTTTATCGACTAGTATTTAGGAGTTGAAAATCCACGCCAATAGTAGGCTGATAGGCCAAATAAAAAGTCGCCACCATGTGATGAGTGGATTCCAAAAATATTGTCCAAAAGACAGAGTATCGTTAAAGCTTCGTTGTCCACGTTCATAAGCATAAGGTGTGATACGCCATGCCAAAATCAGTAAAACAACAGCAGTAACAATCAGTAAGGTGTGACTGTACTGGAAAAAATAGTCATAAATTAAATACAGTGCAGAATAAAAAAAGGTACATGCCAGCACAGCAGGCAATGAAAAAGACATGAGTTTGACTCTATTAGTATAGTTATTTCAACGTATTATAAATGAAAAAATACCCGATGTGATCCATCGGGTATTTATGTGTGAAGATGATTCAAAATGGTGTGCTTTGAATCATTGCATGCTGTTTATTTAGCCGAGAGTTGAATAGAGTGGGAAAATACCAAAGATCACTGCAGTGACGAGCATCACTAAACACGTAATGATTGCCCATTTGATGGTAAATTCTTGGTGTTCACCAAAGTTAATACCGGCTAATCCACAGAGTAAATAAGTCGATGGCACCAAAGGTGAAAGTAAGTGTACGGGTTGACCAACAATCGAAGCCCGCGCCATTTCCACAGGGCTGATACCATAGTGTCCAGCGGCTTCAGAGAGCACAGGCAGTACACCAAAATAGAAGGCATCATTCGACATAAAGAAAGTCAGTGGCATACTAATCACAGCTGTGATTGGCGCTAAATACGGTCCCATACTTTCAGGAATAATTGCAACCAGTTCTTGAGACATGGCTTCAACCATACCTGTACCAGATAGAATGCCGGTAAAAATACCTGCCGCGAAGATAATCCCGACTACAGCTAAGGCACTGGCAGAGTGGTTACCCACCAAACGCTTTTGCATGTCTAAATCAGGATAGTTCACCACTAATGCAATACACAGTGCAACCATGAACAGAATTGCTGCAGGCAATAGCCCCATCACTAGGCAGACCATAAGTACTAAGGTCAATAGTGCATTGAACCATCTTAAGTGCGCGCGGTTGGCTTCAGGTTCTTGTGAAATTTGAATACTGTCGCCATGGCTAATGTCTAATTCCACAATACCAATACGCTTACGTTCCATACGACCATACATAAAGCCGAGGAAGTATAGCCATCCAATAGCAACGAGCATTGGCAAAATCATAGGAACAAAGACATCATTTGGATCGACATGTAATGCGGTTGCTGCCCGCGCTGTTGGTCCACCCCATGGCGTTAAGTTCATGATGCCGCTCGCAAGCATCATTAAACAAGCCATGATTAAAGGGCTCATACCAATACGCTTATACAGCGGTAGCATTGCAGCGACACAGATCATGTAAGTGGTTGAACCATCACCATCTAAAGACACAATTAAAGTTAGGGTAATGGTACCGAGGGTCACTTTTAAAGGATCACCTTTAACCTGCTTTAGAATCCATTTTACTGAAGGATCGAAAAGCCCAGTGTCGATCATGATGGCAAAATACAGGATAGCGAAAAGTAACATCACACCAGTCGGTGCAAGTTTTTTAATGCCTTCCATCATCATATCGCCAAGTTCGGCAATATTAAATCCAGCTAAATTATCAACAAAAAGACTTAAAACATAAGTAAGTAAAGCGAAAATGATAGGGATTAGAGTTAGGGCAACGAGGGCGCTCAGACGTTTAGACATGATTAAGTACATGAAGCACATAATCATGCCTAAACCTAATATGGTCAGCATGAATCAATCCTTTGAACGTGTTAAGTCTGTTTATTAATCAAGTGATAGCGATAGTATGCAATTCAACAGAATTTTTAAATGCTCTTAAACAAATGTGGTTTTCCATTCTATTTTTCTAAAAAATAATATATATCTATAAAGTATGGTAGAGATACTTAATTTGTATAACTCAAAAGATGCTTTGAGTATTTCAAAAAAAAACCTTGCACTAGAGGCAAGGTTTTTTATTAAAAGAAGAGTAGCTTATTCTTCATCACTTTTACTTTCAGATGTTTTGATTTCTTCAAGTAGGCGTGTGACTAAGAGTTGGTCAATTTTAAAATGATCGACATCCACGACTTCAAACTTAAAGCTTGCATATTCAACAGTGTCGGCAGGACGTGGAATTTTTCGCAGACGGTACATCATAAAACCTGCAAGCGTTTCATAATTCTCTTCATCTGGCATTTCATCAATTTCAAGTGCGTGCTTAATATCTTCAATGGGTGTACTGCCATCAATCAACCATGAATTATTATCGCGTTTAATAATTTGTTGCTCAGCCTCAATCGGTGTAACCCAGTCACCCATGACGGTAATCATAATGTCTGAGAGGGTAATCACACCTACGACCAAAGCATATTCGTTAATCACGACTGCAAACTTTTCTTTGGTGGAGCGGAAACGGTCTAATAACTCAGATAAGGTTAATGTGTCTGGAATGGTGAGTACATTACGAATGGTACTTTCGTTGAGTTGCAGTAAAGATTGATTATTTAGAATGCGGACCAGAATGTCTTTGGCATCGACATAGCCAATCACATCGTCAATATTTTCACTGCAAACAAGAAATTTAGAATAAGGATATTGAGCTAATTTTTGGCGAATACTTTCTTCAGGTTCATTCAACGTAAAGTAAATGACATTTTCACGAGTGGTCATACTAGATGGAACATTTCGTTCTTCTAGCTCAAATACGTTTTCAATGAAATGGTGTTCTTGCTTTTGTAGGACTCCCGCTTGCGCACCAGCATCCATCACCGCAGAAATATCATCAAAGGTAATGTTATCATCCCGTGTCGTGTTGACCTTAAACAGGCGGAACAGCAAATTGGCCACTGCGTTAATAATCCAAGCAAGTGGCTTACAGACTTTAATAAAAACTTGAATCGGGTTGATCACCGCAATCGAAATTTTCTCAGGTGCAATCATAGCCAAACGTTTTGGCATGAGGTCTGCAAACAAAATGAACAGGGAGGTAACTAAGGTAAATGACAATGCAAAGCTAATGGTTTCCGCCCATGGTCCTGTATAAAAACGAGAAACAAAGGTCATGAAATAAGGACGAAAAGCCCCCTCACCTAAAATACCGCCCAAGATCGCCACTGCATTTAAGCCAATCTGCGAAGCAGCAAAGAAGTCGGCAGAATTTTCTTGTAAATTCAAAACTTTCTGTGCTCGATCATCGCCAGACTCAGCCAAGATTTTTAGCTTGACTTTACGCGCTCCTGCTAGTGCTATTTCTGTCAGAGACAAGAAACCCGCCCCAGCAATTAGGACTAGAATGATAACTATGTTTTGAAAAAGGCTCACGGAATCCACCTGTGATTCATCGTTATTATGAATATTTTTAACACAAAAAATGAAGGCAGTAATAAATTACTGCCTTCTATCATACCTGAGTATTGGTATGAAAATGAATTATTTAGAACTTGAATGCTTAATAATGTGAGAATTGTGAGTTATTGCCCAGAAACTCACGATTTTCTTCCTCAATCATTTGACGTGCCACATATAAAATGAGTTGTCTGAGCCAACGGTGCGCAGGATGATGATGGAGTAGAGGACACCATGCCATCTTGAGCTCAAACTCTGGAATGTAAAACGGAGGGTCTTTGATGAGTAGGCTTTGGCTCTTGGCTTGTAAGCGTGCA
Organism: Acinetobacter sp. WCHAc060042; assembly: GCF_003231195.1. NCBI lineage: Bacteria > Pseudomonadati > Pseudomonadota > Gammaproteobacteria > Moraxellales > Moraxellaceae > Acinetobacter > Acinetobacter sp. WCHAc060042. Next base: position 91,585 of record NZ_QKVN01000007.1, on the reverse strand, counting down.
ATACGTGTTGGTAAGGTTGCAACTAAGTCGACATTAGATGCCAGTAGAGCAGGCATTTGGTAGTGGCGAGTAAAGACCGAAATTTTACGCTTTTGCCCAATCCGTTCCAAAGCTTGGTCAATCCAGCCGAGTCCAGCTTGTTTTTCAGGGTTGACGCCGAAACCAACGCCCATACCAGTTTTAGAGACCCAAATGTGTTGAGCATCTAAATAGCTTTTTAAGTTCAAATTGCCAGCAGCAGGGTGTTTACTGTTAAGTAGGCAAGAGAAACTGTCACGCCAAACAAGAACTTGGTGGAAGCTTTGTGGAATTTCATTGAAGCGGTTGATGGCTAAATCGACTTTCCCTTGTTCCATGTCGCGATAGGACACGTCACTTGGGGTTAAAAAGTCTAAAACGACGTTGGGTGCTTCAGAGCGAAGCGCTTTCACGAGACGAGGAACCAAAGTTGCTTCAGCATAGTCCGAAGTCATAATACGGAATACGCGATTTGAGGTATAAGGACGGAACTCGGTACGAGGTTCCAAAATCATGGAAAGATCGGAAAGTGCGTCGCGAATGCGGGGTTGTAATTCTAAAGCACGTTCTGTGGGAGTCATCCCTTCGGAAGAGCGAATCAGGAGAGGGTCGTTAAATAAGTTACGAAGGCGACGTAGGATATTACTCATAGCTGGTTGGGTGACACCCAATTGTTCAGCAGCTCGGGTTACATTTTTTTCACGTAAGAGTACGTCCAAGTAAATTAATAGGTTTAGATCAACCCGCTCCAGATTCATAAAAAAAATACCGAGAATAAAATCATGAAATTGTTTGCATTATGCCATAAGCCATCGGGCTTGTGTGAGAAACTGATGAAAAAAAAAGCATCAAAGTGTATTCGGAATTCTTCTTAAAAGGTGCGCTAAATAGAATGTTTTTAATCTGAAAATCTATTGGAATTTGGGTCAATATTTAGATTGGGAAGGCACGATGGTTGATGGTAATTTAGGCAAAAAAATTGGTTTGAAATTACTATTATTAGTGGAATAAATGTGTGAAAAATATACTTTAACCCAAGCAAATGGTTTTTGTCATTTGAGCTAAATGAAACATTGATTTCTAGTTTAAACTGTTTTTTTGAACTGCCGAGACTTAAGTCTAATGAAGAAATATTGAACTTAATGTTTAAATTTAAAGCATTTTATATTTTATATAAAATAATAAATAACATGAACTTAAAGTGAATTGAGTAAAATATAATTCGACTTTTATCTACCCATTTTTTAAATAAATACCGAAAATTAATGCAGAATATTGGATTAATTTTTTCTGCCAATCTAATCTGTATTCATCGCAACGAAGCGCTCTAAATCTAAGCAAAAGCTCGAGGGTCTGATTTTAGCCATTCGTTGAAGAAAATCCTAATATTATTACAGGAAATATCATGACTACATACCAAACAGCGATTGATGCAATCCGCGAATTAAAAGCAAAATTCGGTAGCACTTGGGCAGACATCAGTCCTGAAGATGCTGCGCGTATGCAATTACAAAACCGTTTTAAAACTGGTTTAGACATTGCTAAATACACAGCTGCGATTATGCGTCGTGATATGGCTGCTTATGATGCTGATTCTAGCAAATACACTCAATCTTTGGGTTGCTGGCACGGTTTCATCGCACAACAAAAAATGATTGCGAACAAAAAATACTTCGGTACAACTGAACGTCGTTATATCTACCTTTCTGGTTGGATGGTTGCTGCACTTCGTTCAGAATTTGGTCCACTTCCTGACCAATCTATGCACGAAAAAACTTCAGTACCTGCTTTGATCGAAGAAATCTACACTTTCTTACGTCAAGCTGATGCGAAAGAACTTAACGATTTATTCCGTGCGCTTAAAAAAGCAAACGAAGCTGGTGATACTGCTAAAGCTGCTGAAATCACTGCTCAAATCGACGGTTTCCAAACTCACGTTGTGCCAATTATTGCGGACATCGACGCTGGTTTCGGTAACGAAGAAGCGACTTACTTACTTGCTCGTAAAATGATTGAAGCTGGTGCTTGTGCACTTCAAATCGAAAACCAAGTATCTGATGCTAAACAATGTGGTCACCAAGCTGGTAAAGTAACTGTTCCACACGAAGACTTCATCGCTAAAATCCATGCATTACGTTATGCATTCTTAGAAATGGGTCTTGATGACGGTATCATCGTTGCGCGTACTGACTCTGAAGGCGCTGACTTAACTCAAAAAATCCCAGTGGTTAAAGAGCCAGGTGACATTGCTTCTCAATACATCAGCTACTTAGACACAACTGAAATTGACATCGCTGATGCCCAAGAAGATGAAATCTTGATCAAGCGTGATGGTAAATTACACCGTCCTAAGCGTTTAGCTTCTGGTTTATACCAGTTCCGTGCTGACACTCAAATTGACCGTGTTGTACTTGACTGTGTATCTAGCCTTCAAAATGGTGCGGATCTTCTTTGGATCGAAACTGCAACTCCAAACGTTGAAGAAATCGCTCACATGGTTAACCGTGTACGTGAAACAGTTCCAAATGCTAAGCTTGTTTATAACAACAGCCCATCATTCAACTGGACTTTAAACTTCCGTCAACAAGCTTACGACCGTTGGGTTGCTGAAGGTAAAGACGTTTCTGCTTACGACCGTGCTAAATTAATGAGCGCTGAGTACGATGCAACTGAATTAGCTGCTGATGCTGATGAGAAAGTACGTACATTCCAAGCTGATGCTTCTCGTGAAGCGGGTGTGTTCCATCACTTGATCACACTTCCTACTTACCACACTGCTGCTCTTTCTACTCATGAGCTTGCACAAGGTTACTTCGGTTCTGAAGGTATGTTGGCTTATGTTGCTGGCGTACAACGTAAAGAAATCCGTGGTGGTATCGCTTGTGTTAAACACCAAGCAATGGCGGGTTCTGACATCGGTGATGATCACAAAGAAATCTTCTCTGGTGACAACGCTCTTAAAGCGCACGATGATGCTAAAAACACAATGAACCAATTCTCAGCTCACTAAGCTTTGACTTGATTCAAAAAACCCTGCGAAAGCAGGGTTTTTTTATGGTTGGTGATTTTAATTGTGATTAGATATCAACTGAGCGATCAGATTTGAAATTTTAAGGGATTAATATAAATAGCCATACAATAAAGATCATACTCAAAGAAACGAATTGTGCAGCACTGCCCATATCTTTGGCATTTTTTGAAAGTTCATGACGTTCAAGAGAGATTCGATCCACCACGGCTTCAATTGCCGAGTTGAATAATTCAACAATGAGCGCCAGTAAACAGACTGCAACCATTAAAGCTTGTTCAAAACGGCTCACATCACATAAAAAGCTTACAGGAATAAGAATGAGATTAATCCAAAGAACTTGACGAAAAGCAGCTTCATGGGCAAAAGCGGCTTTGAAACCAGAAAGAGAATATTGCGTTGCATTTAAAATGCGTTTAACGCCAGAGCTACCTTTAAATGGGGAATATAGAGTCATAGCTGCCATTATTTTAAAATTTTAAACACAATACCCAAGTTATATTAAAAGTCGCTTAAAGATGTGATGAATGCCGTTGTGCTTTTAGATAAAGCTAGATAAAGAGGGTAGAACCATATACTCATATTTTTATTTTTTACCGAAAGCCATTGAAAAACGAAGCAATGCGCGCTGAGCAGAAAACGTAATCTGATTGCTTCGGGAATGTAAATAACGAGCTTCTTTGCTTCTAAAAGCTGTGAATTGCTTTATGACCGAGAGCTGTGTAATTAGTGAAAATACAATCTAAACTTGCTTTAATAAATGTTTAAAACGTTGCCAGTGTATCTTTCTCTTATTTATAACCGAGATTGCACACCAGTCTAAAAGGGGGGAATCGTTTTCAGCGAGAAGGATATAAAGATGGGCTATTAGCCTTATGGCATGCACATGACCATAAAATCGGATGGTGTTGCTTGTTGTATGTTGGATTCGATTTAAGTCTGGTTAGGTCGTACCTATTTTTGCTCTCGATGCCCGATAATCAGTTATACAGCCTGAATGTATTCATTATTGATGGGGTATTGTAGCTACGACTGTACCGTTTTTATTATCCTGCTGATTGTCAGCTAAGCCTAGAGACCTTGTAAGCGATAGCGCATTTTTAGCATTTTGCCCTCAAAGTTTAGTTAGTGTTGTGTCGTTAGTATTTGGATTAAACATGTCAAATTCATGTCTAACTACAGAAAATTAGTGGTTGTCATCAAATGGTCAAAAATATTTCTTCATAGTTTCTTCATATTTCGCTTTAATGTTCTCTTTCATGTTGTTAGGTCTTGTTTTTTAATGATTCGTCATGGAAGATCATGCATGTAGTTACATGAAGTTTTTAGATTCAGACCCTAACCCTAGAGTAACACCATTCCATGCTCTCTAAGTTTTTTATTCATCGGCCAATCTTTGCAGGTGTACTCGCAATTATTGTCATGGCATTTGGTTTGTTTGCAACCTTTCAGTTGCCTGTGGAACGTTATCCAGATATTGCACCGCCTAGAATTACGGTAGGTGCAACATACACAGGGGCATCGGCTGAGACTGTAGAAGAAAGTGTCACTCAGGTTTTAGAACAACAAATAAAAGGGATTGATCATTTACTTTATTTTAGCTCCAGTAGCGATTCAAATGGTCGTAGTCGAATCAGCATTAGCTTTGAAAATGGTACCGATCCTGATACTGCTCAGGTTCAAGTACAAAATGCGGTCAATGGTGTGATTAACCGTTTACCTGAAGATGTACAACGTCAAGGCGTCAATGTTTATAAGTCTTTGGGCGATACGCATATGGTGATTGGTCTATATGACCAAACAGGAAAAAGCAATAATATTGAGTTGTCAGATTATATGATGACCCACTTAGAGCAAGACTTAGCCCGTATTGATGGCGTTGGAGAGGTTGATGTTTTTGGTTCTCAGTATGCTATGCGTATATGGCTCAATCCACATAAACTACGCCAATATGGACTGATGCCCAGTGATATTCGTGCAGCGGTTGAAGCGCAAAATACCCAAGTTGCGGCAGGGGCAATCGGCGATTTGCCAACCCTATCAGATCAATATTTGAATGCTAAAGTGACATCTGGCACACGGTTAAAAACTGTTGAAGAATTTGAAAACATTATTGTGAAATCGAACCGTGATGGCGGTTTTATCTATTTAAAAGACGTGGCTCGGATTGAACTGGGCGCGGAAAATTACCAGTCGTTTAATACCATTAATGGGTTTCCTTCAGCTGGGATTGGGATTTCTCTGTCCTCAGGTGCCAATGCCTTAGCAACGTCTGCATTGATTAAACAAGAAGTTGCCCGCTTGTCTTCTAAACTGCCTGAAGGTTATCAAATTGTTTATCCGCGTGATAACACACCTTTTGTGCAAGAGTCGATTAAGGAAGTCGTCAAAACACTATTTGAAGCGGTGCTTCTGGTGATTGTGGTCATGTTTGTATTTTTACAAAACTGGCGTGCAACACTGATTCCGACCATTACAGTACCTGTCGTGATTTTAGGCACACTTGCTATTTTATACGTACTTGGGATGAGTATTAATACCTTAACACTATTTGCATTGGTCTTAGCGATTGGTCTTTTGGTGGATGATGCGATTGTGGTAGTGGAAAACGTTGAACGGTTGATGCATGAACAGAATATGAGTGCAGAGCAGGCCTCTATTACATCTATGCAGGAAATCAGCGGAGCATTGATCGGGATTACTTTGGTGTTAACTGCTGTATTTATTCCCATGGCATTTTTTGGTGGTTCAACGGGAGTGATTTATCGTCAGTTTTCCATCACTTTAGTGGCGGCCATGGCACTGTCTTTATTGGTGGCATTGGTGCTCACTCCTGCCTTATGTGCCCTCATTTTGAAACCGAATGATAAATCTGCCCGTTGGGCAACGTGGTTCAACTTAAAGCTAGATCAGTTAAAACAGCATTATTTACGATTAAGCACTCAGACGATTCAACACAGTAAAATCATGTTACTCATCTTTGTGGCACTCATTACCGTGTTTGCGTTGTTTTACCGGGTTTTGCCGACCAGTTTTATTCCAAGTGAAGATCAAGGTATTTTAAGTGTGCAATTTAAATTGGCTGATGGTGCACCACTGAGTCAAAGTCGTGTCGTTGGAGAAGAGATTCGCCAATATTTCTTAGACCAAGAACAGGCCAATATCAATTTGGTAATGATCCGTTATGGGCGTAACTTCTCGGGGACAGGACAAAACTTGGGTCAAGGCTTTATTGCACTCAAACATTGGGATGAGCGTAAGGGGAAGGACAACTCAGCGCAAGCGATTCGAGAGCGTGCAATTGCTCATTTTAATGCACATCGAAATGCACAAATTAATATTAATTTGCCGTCATCGGTGAATGGTTTGGGGCAAACCGATGGTATGGAGTTCTGGATCCGAGACATTAATGGTGAAGGTCGTGCTTATTTAGAAGCACAGTTCAAGGCTTTGCAGGAAGCATCCAAGCAGTACTCTAGTTTTAGCAATTTAGATAAACGTTCCAACCCAGATAAAGCCGAACTCAAGGTTGATATTAACCAACAGCAGGCATTAGCCAATGGGCTTAGTCAAACTGCGATTAACAGTACCTTGTCGAGTGCATGGGGTGGAACTTATATCAATGATTTCATTGACCGTGGTCGGATTAAGCGGGTGATTATGCAGGCTGATGCCGCGTTCCGTTCTAAACCTGAAGATCTTCAGGCTTGGACGGTGCGCAATGATCTGAACCAAATGATTCCATTTAGCAATTTTTCCCAAGTATCTTGGAGTGGCGGTCCTGAAGTGGTAAATCGTTTTATGGGTTATACCGCCCTAGAAATGGAAGCAGATACCGCCAGAAACGTTAGTTCGGGTCAAGCCATGCAAGATGTCCAGAAAATGCTACAAGCACATGAGGGGATTGATCTGGCTTGGAGTGGTTTATCTTATGAAGAAAATAAGTCTAATAACCAAGCATTGCTCCTGTATTTGGTCTCCATTGGCTTTATTTTTTTATGTTTAGCAGCACTGTATGAGAGTTGGAGTATCCCAACGGCAGTGATGAGTGCGATTCCATTAGGGATTGGTGGTAATATTTTGTTTAGTTATCTGACGGGCTTTCCAAATGATATTTATTTCCAGATCGCATTACTCACCACGATTGGTTTATCCTGCAAAAATGCGATTTTAATTGTGGAATTCGCCTCATTGGCACAGCAAAAAGGTCAAACAGCAATTCAAGCTGCATTAGAAGGGGCCAGCCTACGTCTACGTCCGATTTTAATGACATCTTTGGCTTTTGGGGCAGGTGTGACCCCTTTGGTTTTTGCCTTTGGTGCAGGGGCGGCAAGTCGTCAGGAAATTGGAGTAAGTGTACTCGGTGGAGTGATTTTTGGAACCGTGCTGGTATTGTTGTTTATACCTTTAATGTATGTTCTGGTTCGTCATGTGTTTCATGGGCGAACTCAGCAGGATGAAGTCTAAGTCCAAGCCGAAACATGTATAGAGTTTAATATGCATAGCGGATCTTTAAACTGTAGCCACAGGATGCTCCAGATATTTAAAGATCCTTTGCTATACTCGGACAAATAAAGAAGAACAATATTTGAGTGCTATATGCCAAATCCATCATTTTCACAGCAAGGTTTTGAAGATCAGCTAAATCAGCCCGATAACCATGCTTTTATCCAAAGCCTAAAACAGTACAGCACTGCGGATTTGGCTGATATTTTAATGGGGCTGCCTATACCTGCGCAAATTCAGCTATTGGAAAAATTACCTCAAGCCAGTTATGTTTTTGAGTTTTTAGCGTTGACCGAGCAGCAGCAGCTAGCAGCGCGATTGCCTCAGACTTTGCTGCTGAGCTTACTGGCTCACATGCATTCGGATGATCGCACCGATTTATTTCAAAGCTTGCCTCTCGCGCTTCAAACTCAACTTTTTTCTAAATTAGATGCGCAGATTCAAGTCCAACTGAAGACGTTGATGGATTATCCTGCTGAGTCCGCAGGTGCCATCATGACCACTGAAGTCATTACGGTACATGCTGAAATGACTATGCAACAGGCGATTCAACATATACGGTTACATGCAGCGGAAAGTGAAACTTTATATCTAATTTATGTCATTGATACATTGCATCGTCTGCAAGGGGTGATTTCGCTGAGACAAATCATCCAAGCCCCGCCTGAGCAATCTATTGGACAGGTTATGACTCACCATGTCATCACGGGTTTAGTCAGTGAAGATCAGGAAAGTATCACACAGAAATTGGCCCATTATGATTTTATGGCTTTGCCAATCGTTGATGAGCAGCAGCGTCTATTGGGGATTGTGACCTACGATGATGCAATGGATGTGGTACAACAAGAAACCACAGAAGATATTTTAAAAAGTAGTGCGGTTGCGGCCAGTCCGCAGATGAGTATTAAAACGGCTCCAATCCTCTTACTGTATAAGAAGCGGGTGTTTTGGTTGGTATTTCTGGTTTTTGGCAGTTTACTCTCAGGGCTGGGAATTGCGCATTTTGAAGACTTGATTGCAGCACATATCGTTTTGGTATTTTTTCTCCCTTTACTGGTGGGAAGTGGCGGAAATGCAGGGTCCCAGTCCGCAACTTTAATGGTACGCGCACTAGCAACGGGTGATGTACATTTTAAAGACTGGTTTTATTTGCTCGGACGTGAAAGTCTGGTTGCGCTGTGCTTAGGTGGAACCATGGCAACGGCAGTCTCTATTTTGGGCTATTTCCGTGGGGATATTTTGGTCGCCGTGGTTTTGGCGCTAAGTATGATGGGTATTGTGTTGATGGGGTGTCTGATTGGTATGAGTCTGCCGTTTATCTTAAACCGCCTAAAACTCGACCCAGCCAGTGCATCTGCACCTTTGGTCACTTCAATTTGTGATGCATCAGGCGTGGTGGTATATCTGCTGATTGCATCGCAAATTTTAAGCTTGTCCTAAGCCTATAAGCACTTGTTTCAGCACAAAGTTAGCACAGAAAAAAGTGATAAAAACCAGCATAATTCAGTGGTTTTATGATGTTAATGTGGTTGAAATAATGGAGGTCAGTACCAACATGCCTGAACCCTTAGAACAAAAAAAAATGAGCCAGCAAGATGTCATTCGTTTAGAGCGTGATTTGGCCAAATATGCCAATATGATGGATTCGGTGGTGCGTATTCCGTTCACCAAGCAGGGTGTAGGTGCCGATGCAGCGCTGAGTACTGTTCCCATCGCTGGGGATATCGCGGGTTTTGCCTTGACTTGTTATGCCATTTATAAAGCTAAACAAATTGGCGTGCCGCAAGAGAAATTAAGTCCAGTGTTGAAGCTGGCTATGATTGATGCCGTCGTTGGTTTTATCCCTGTATTAGGGACATTGTTTGATATTTTTATCCGTCCGAGTCGTAAAGCACTGGATGTGGTTCATGACCATATTCGGGAAGAATACCAAATTCATTCAGAGCATCATGTGACTCATCCCTTTCTTCATGAAAAATTGGAAAAGAAACAGCAACAGTCCGCATTTTGGCGAAATCCAGTAATTGCATGGCTTTGGCTACACATCCCCGATTTGTTTGGCCTGATCTTTTTGGTCTGTTTTATTGGCTTATTATGGTGGGGTGGCAGTGTGATGTGGCATTGGTTACAAGGACTAAACCTAGGATAGCTGCTGATGAAATTTGAAGGTCAGATTACGGCGAATTTGCCAGTGATTGATTTGGTATGCACGGCTTCATTTTACTAAAGCTTGGGCTTTGATCTGATCTATCAATCCGCAGAGTGGATGATTTTGCGTTTGGGTACGATGATACTGGAATTTTTCCATCATCCACATTTAGATCCAAACAGTTCATGGCATAGTGCCTGTATTCGCGTAGCGAAGATTCACCCCTATTATGAATATTGGTCTAAAGTGAATTGGGCGTTGTGGGGAACTGCCCGCATGACTGATATTCAGGATTTTGACGAGATCCGCCAGTTTTGTATCATTGACCCAAATGGTAGTTTATTACGCTGTATCGAAGTGACGATTGAATGAAGATGCATCTGTGATGCAGAGTCACAAAAAAGCCTCCAAGAGGAGGCTTTTTAAAATCTAGTGAACGAGTTTTTTATGGACAATCGAGCTGTTGTAAAGCAACAACACGTTGTTCAATCGTCGGGTGGGTTTGGAACAAAGCGGCTAAACTAAAGCCTTGCTCTTGACCTGCCGCGATCGCAAACGCTTTCATTTCTTTAGGCATGGCATCTGGAAGTTGTGATTCTGCTTGTAAACGCAACAAGGCTGAAATCATCGCTTGTTTGCCTGCAAGACGGGCACCTGCTTCGTCTGCACGATATTCGCGGTAGCGGGAGAACCACATCACGATTGCAGAAGCTAAAACACCAAAGACAATATCAAGCACAATAGTAATGGCAAAATAAGCTAAACCAGGTGCTTCTCCGTCTTCACGTCCAAAGACATTACGATCAATAAAATCACCTGCAACACGTGCAAAGAACATCACGAAGGCGTTCACGACACCTTGAACGAGCGCCAAAGTCACCATGTCACCATTGGCCACGTGACCAATTTCGTGAGCCAAGACTGCGCGAAGCTCGTCTTTATTCATACGCTCAAGTAAGCCAGTAGAAACGGCAACTAATGCATCGTTCTTGTTCCAACCTGTAGCAAAGGCATTCGATTGGTAAGAGGGGAAAATACCGACTTCCGGCATTTTAATACCAGAACGTTGCGCCAATTGAGCGACTTCTTGTAGCAACCATGCTTCAGCTTGGTTACGTGGGGCATTGGGGTCAATTAACTCTGTACCAGTTGTTTTCTTCGCCATCCATTTTGACATGAATAGAGAAATCATTGAGCCAACCATACCAAAGACAAAACAGATAACCAAAAGGTTACCTAGATTTAAGCCACCCGCGCCATGGTAACTACCGACACCGAAGAGTGACAAGATAATGCCAGCTACAACCAGTACCGCGAGGTTGGTTAGCAAGAACAAACCAATCCGCATCATTGAGAAAATCCTCTTATAATAAAAAAATAATCTGATTTATAAATCAAAAATCATTGATCTCAATATGAGGTGAAATTCTTCAAAATTCAAGAAAAAATAATAAAACTGCTATAAAAATTATTCAGAAATATGAATACGGGCGGAGGCGGTTGCATTTGTGGTGGCATAGGAACCGGGGGCATCAGTATAACTGCCATCAGAGGCTAGAATGATTTGGCGTGCAGGCGCAGTGCGACTCACGCTCAACTGTGTGCTTGGGGCTGAGTCTTCATTATAGTTAGCAGATTGCGCAATGACTTGAGTATTACTTGCTGGACTATTTGAACTGATATTTAAGCTGCCTGAATATAAATTGCTATATCGACTGCTGACACGTCTCACGTAGTCTTGTGTTTCACGAAACGGTGGAATGCCACCATACTTTTGCACATTGCCTTCGCCCGCATTATAGCCTGCAAGGGCAAGGCTGGTATTACCATTAAAGCGTTTCATCAACCACGCAAGGTATTTCGCACCAGCGTTAATGTTTTGTTGTGGATCGTATGCATTCGAGACATTGAAGCGACGAGCAGTTGCTGGCATCAGTTGCATTAGGCCTTGTGCACCAACAGGAGAGCGGGCATTCACATTAAAGCCTGATTCTGTATGCATCACGGCTTTGATTAAGCCTTCTGAAACACCATGGGTTTGCGCTGCTTGGCGAATAATGTGGTCAAAAGCATTTTTGTTGCGACTATAACTGGGTAATACCGAGGATTCAGATGCTCCCCAATTGCTATAGCTGTGGATGTTGCTGTCTGGATAATAGGTTTTCTTTTCAACTTTTAAATTGCTATAACGACTTTGTTTATTGGTCAACAAAGTCGTGCCGTTCGAATCTTTGAGTTGATAGATGGTTTGACCTGCGTGACAATTCAGTGCCATGAACGAAATCGTCATACACCCCAAAACATAAAAATGAGTCAAAAGCAGCTTATTTTTCATTATCTATTATTAATCGTAAAAAATCGTTTTCAGTGACTAGAATTGAGTTTAGCAAAAAAATAACAGCCTGAAACTATTTTAAGTTCAAAAAATCTATGACTTTGTAAAAATCAAGTCCAATTGCTGAGAGAGTAATCAAAAAAAATAATTAATTTATTTTTAATGAGGATTGCTTGACTAAGATAAGGTATTGAAATTAAATAAAAAATAAATTGATCAAAAAATGATCAATTTAAATAGAAGCCTTAAAGTATGGGATGAACACCTTGTCAAGCCTGCTAGAATCCACAAAGTTATCCACAGCTTTTGTGGAAAAATGTGGAAAAGTCCAAAAGATAAGCAGTTCAGCCAGAAAATGAACGCAATCGTTCAAAGTTAAACCGATTTTAATACATGAATATGACAGCAATGACAATTCATGAGAATTTACATTCTTTAGGTGCGAGATGACGACGAATCGGATAAAATTGCGCGGTATTTTTTTTAAGGTTTAACTCGTCTATGTTCTCGCCAGTTGAGTCCGATCAGGGATTTAATTTTAAACCAGAACTACCCACTAGCTCTGCGTATTATCGTTTGTTGAAAAAGCTACGCCGTCAGGTGGGTCATGCCATTCGTGATTTTAAAATGATCGAAGAAGGCGATAAAGTGATGGTCTGCATTTCAGGTGGTAAGGACAGTTACACCTTACTCGATATTATGTTGCAGTTTAAACGCATTGCACCGATCAATTTTGATGTGGTGGCGGTGAATTTGGACCAGAAGCAGCCTGGTTTCCCAGAAGATGTATTGCCGCGCTATTTAGAAGAAAATAATATTCCTTATTATATCTTAGAAAAAGACACCTATAGCATTACCAAACGGTTGACGCCTGAGGGCAAGACCTATTGTGCAGTGTGTTCACGTTTACGCCGTGGTTCTTTATACGGCTTTGCACAAGAAATAGGGGCAACCAAAGTAGCATTGGGACATCACCGTGATGATATCTTGGCGACGTTCTTCTTAAACTTGTTCCATGGTGGCAGTTTGAAAGCGATGCCACCCAAGTTGTTGTCTTCTGATAAAAAGAATATCTTGATTCGTCCACTGGCCTATGTGGAAGAAAAAGACATCATCAAATATGCCGAAATGCGTCAGTTTCCAATTATTCCGTGCAACTTGTGTGGTTCTCAGGAAAATCTGCAACGCGCTATGTTGAATGACATGCTGCGAGAGTGGGATAAGGCCCATCCAAAACGCCTACACAGTATTTTTGGTGCCTTGCAAAATGTGTCCCCATCACAATTGGCCGATCGTGAGTTGTTTGACTTTGAAGCCTTAGACAGTGAACGAGAGTTCGACTTTAAGGGTGAAAGTTGTTCAACGGAAGATGAACCTGAAAGCAAACGGATTAACATGGTCAATCTTGGCTTTGTGGCAGATTAATTTTGTCATTTCAGCCAATGCAAAACACCAATCATTGATTGGTGTTTTTTTTATGTGAATGATTTTGATAAACTTTGTATAAGAAATATAAAATATGAACGGTACGTACAAAAAACTTTAGGCACATATAAGATATACATGCTATAACAATCTGCAAGCGTATTTAGCTTCACAATGATGCCGTCTGGATAGGCAGCACACAACGAACAAAGAATTGAGGAAACATCATGCCTGCTTTTTTAACTGATGATTGGTTTTCAACCGTAGAAACATTAACTGCTCAAGCGGGGAATCTAAACCTTCCACCTGCACTTGCAAATCTTGCAATTAACTTAGTTGTTGCTGACAATGCGGGTAATACCGAATTATCTTTAGATGGTGGCGCAATTAAAAAAGGCTTGTCTTCAAATGCGAAAACAACCTTGAACATGGACGCTGAAACTTTACGTAAAGTCTTCCTTGAGTTTGATATGGCAGTAGCAATGCAAGCATTCATGACAGGAAAAATAAAAGTTCAGGGTGATATGTCACAATTAATGGCATTGCAAACGGCAAAGCCAAGCCAAGAGCAAAAAGATTTATTTAAGAAAGTACTTGAACTAACAGCTTAAGTATTCTGAAACAAAAAAAGCTTACCTCAAAAGGTAAGCTTTTTTTTTGCGATGATGATCAATTCTGGGTATGCAAAGTTTAGATATTGACCAACTGTGGCGTGGTTTTAATGTGCTCAAGATAGGCACGGATACGTGTCACATACTGAAGCGCTTGTCGGTAGCGACCATTTTTGGCTTGGTTATGCTCTAAATAAGCATAAAGATTGAGCCAGTTATTTGGGTCTTTACCTTGCGCTTGAATGCGTTTTTGAATCTGGCTCACCGCACCTGGCCCCATATTGTAGGCAACTAGTGCATACCAGTTGCGGTCAGGGAACGGAATATCGGTATAGCGGCTCAGCATCTGGTCGTAGTACTTGGCACCGCCTTGAATGCTTTGTGCAGGATCAGTACGGTTATTCACACCCATTGCTTTGGCCGTGCTATTGGTCAACATCATTAAACCACGAACACCTGTAGGAGAAACAGAGTTCGGTTTAAGATAAGATTCTTGATAACCAATGGCCGCTAACAAGTGCCAATCTAAGTCGTATTTTTGCGCTGTGCTTTTAAAACTGGCCTTATAGATCGGCATACGTTGACGCAAATCACGTTGAATCGTATTCCAGTTTTCAGGCTTCACGACATTGCGGTTGTAAAAAGAGGCCAATTGACCAATTGAACCTGATTGTTTACTTTGACATACGAATCCGCTGGCTGTTTGGGTGAGTGGATCATTCGCATGTTTAAACACCCAATTCAGCTCAGTATTGAGGCCATTTTTACGTAAAACGTTCAAATCACCACAAGTTGCAGAAAAAGTAGACAAATGCTTTTGTTCAATCGTTTGAACGCTGGCGGTTGTCATTGCAAAATTTGCTTTGCCTTGAGCGACCCATTTGAGTGCCGTGGCATTATCAGGAACCGTTTTGAAGTCTAGCTTTACATTTAAGCTATCTGCATAGTTACGTGCAAGGTCATAACCAAAACCATGCAAATGTTGACCATCTTTAAAAACGGTCGTTGGATTTTCCACTGAAACGACAGTCAATTTATTATGATTGACGACATTATCATATTGGTAAGTCTTACTTGCATTAATACTATGAAAAGGAATTAACAGAGTACTTAAAGCAAGGGCTTTCAACGGGAGAGAGAAAGTTAATGAATTAAGGCAAAGCCTCGATCCAGAAGTTGAACTACTGTGCATGTTGTCTCCGCTACAAGTAATTTATGCCCCAGAACGCAAAGGCAAAACCATGCCTTAAAACGAGTTCAAGTTTGCTAAATTCAATAAGGGGTTGGGCATTCATGACGTCATTCAAAATGACATGGGATTAAAGGAATTATGTAGAAAAACTACATAGATTAAAAAATAAGCAGCTAATTTAAGATGTGCGCATAATATCGGGCAAATTCTAAAGTGTCAAATTTTGTGCAATATTTTTTTAAGAAATGTAACATAACGATTTAATTTAATTAGGGAATTTATTTTATAAACTTCTGTTGTGAAGAAATAAGGGATAAAATAAATCTTTGTTGTAAATAAACCAGCTGATTTAGACGACATTCATCATGAAATCAAACTTAATTACACGTGTTGGTCACGACAAATTAGTGGCAGAATTAAAGCACCTTTGGCATGAAGAACGGCCTGAAATTACCAAGAAAGTAAACTGGGCAGCAAGCCTCGGAGACCGTAGCGAGAACGCAGATTATCAGTACAACAAACAGCTGTTACGAAAGATTGATCGACGTGTTCGTTACTTAGGGAAACGGCTTGAAGAGTTGCGAATTATTGATTTTTCAGAAGAGCAAGCGGGCAAGATTTATTTTGGGGCTTGGGTAGATATTGAAAATGAAGCAGGTGAGCAAAAAACTTTACGGATTGTGGGGGTAGATGAAATTTATGATCATCACCCACAGCATATTTCAATCGATTCGCCTATGGCACGAGCTTTACTATCCAAGCAAGTTGATGATGAGGTTGAAGTCGTGACACCAACGGGCAAAAAACTTTGGTATGTGAATGCGATTCGTTATGAAAACAGTGAAAATTTAGAGAACTAAATGATTTTGTTTTAATTTTAGCCACTTAGTGCGGTTTTTAAAGAAAAGTATTTGCCAAGTAGATCGAATGTTTATATTATGTCGCCCATGGAAGCGTGGCAGAGCGGTTTAATGCACCGGTCTTGAAAACCGACGAGGGTGTGAGTCCTCCGTGAGTTCGAATCTCACCGCTTCCGCCAAATATCTAAATAAGCCCTTGTAAAAACAAGGGCTTATTTTTTATCTGTGCTTTTACCCCTCAACTTACCCTATATCAAATTTTGGATTGGCCCAAACTAGAAATAACAATATAAAGCGATGCTGGACGGATAATTTATTTGGTCAAACTTATTCTTAAGTGCTCGAAGTTTGATTTATATTGAAACTTTTTGGGGTTAGGACGTAAAAGTGGACTGTTATGGAGTAGTTTCAGTGAATCGCGTATAAATTAGCGTGGCGATGATTGAAGCGATATTCGGTTTGTTTAAGAGCCAAGTCATTGCCATCTACTTGTGAGCTTCGCAAGACATTTGGCACAAGAAGATTAGATGTGCAACAAATGTTCATGTGAATTGATTTGAAAAGAAGCTTTAAAACTTATTTTTTCTTTGATAAATAACGTTGAAAAATTAGAAAGAGCCTCAGTTGAGGCTCTTCTTCTAATATTTTAGGACAGCTGATGTCCTCTTTTATATGTGTAGCGGTTTATTGAGATGCTTTATATACACGATCTGCTTCTTCAAAACGATCTGTAATGTCTTGCGTTGGTGCTTTACCCAAAAGACTGATAACAACGATCGTGATGAGTGAACAGATAAAGCCGGGAATAATCTCGTAAAGGCCTGTAGCTGCAAAAAGGTTTTTCCAAAGAATGACCACAACCGCACCGACAATCATACCCGAGAGTGCACCGTTTAAAGTCATGCGTTTCCAGAACAAAGACAGAATGATGAGTGGACCAAATGCAGCGCCAAAACCTGCCCATGCATAAGCTACCAAGCCCAAAACTTTAGATTCAGGATTACCTGCCATCCAAATTGCAAGCAGGGCGATCAGTAGCACCATTAAACGACCGATCCAAACCAGTTCGGTTTGTGAGGCATTTTTACGTAAGAACGATTTATAAAAATCTTCGGTCAAGGTACTTGAGCATACTAAAAGTTGGCAGCTCAAAGTGCTCATGACCGCCGCTAAAATTGCAGCTAAAACAATTCCAGCAATCCACGGATTGAAAAGAATTTTAGTAAGCTCCATAAACACGGTTTCAGGGTTGGCATTAACCACAGCAGCTAGCTCAGGGTGTTCTGCAAAATAGGCAATCCCAAAAAAGCCCGCCGTTACGGCACCGCCTAAGCAGAGTGTCATCCAAGTCATACCGATACGACGTGCATTGGGAATAGATTTAACAGAATCGGCAGCCATGAAGCGCACTAAAATATGAGGTTGACCAAAATAGCCTAAGCCCCAAGCCAATAGAGAAATGATGGCAACAAGGTTTAAATTACCAAGTACATCAAAAGCTTGTGGGCGTGCTGCTTCAAGGACTGTAGTCATATGGTTTAAGTCGGAGAAACTCAGAAGAACTACAATAGGCGTGAGCAATAGGGCAAAAATCATTAAACCTGCTTGGATGGTATCAGTCCAGCTGACTGCTAAGAACCCGCCAATAAAGACATAACTAATAGTTGCAATTGCACTGATCCAAAGTGCAGTGCTGTAGGGAATGGCAAACATACTTTCAAATAAGCGTGCACCTGCCACCATGCCTGAGGCGCAGTAAATTGCAAAGAAAATCAAAATGACCAAGGCTGAGACAATACGCAAGACTTTCTTTTGGTCATCAAAGCGATTGGAAAAATAGTCTGGTAAGGTGAGCGCATTGAACTGCACTTCGGTATGTACACGCAGGCGTCCTGCGACCAATAACCAGTTTAGCCAAGCTCCGATGATCAAGCCAATTGCAATCCAAACTTCAGATAAACCAGAGAGATAAATTGCGCCTGGTAGTCCCATGAGTAACCAACCACTCATGTCGGATGCCCCCGCAGATAATGCGGTGACAAAGCTTCCTAAGCGGCGACCGCCTAAAATATAGTCAGAGAAATTGGTGGTCGCACGGTAGGCAACCAGACCAATAATGACCATGGCGACAATATAAAAAAGAAAAGTAATGAGGGTGGGATTGAGGGAGCTCATACGATGTCCATATTAAGATGGCAGAGAGATTAAAATTCAAATGCTCAAAAAAGCTGGAAGAATTTTACAATATTAAAAATGATGCGTAATTTAGCAGGCTTTTATTGTTTTCGCAGGTAGAACAAAAAGGACAGCTCGAAAGCTGTCCTTTTTGGCTAAACGCAGGAGTCAGTTAAATATCTTTACGTCCCATAACACCACGGATGGTACTTAAAATATCGGCTGGTAAAACCACTGTTTTGGCATTGTTTGATTTAGACATGTCTTGCATCGCTTTGACATATTGTTCACCCAATAAGTAAGCAACAGGAATTTCCTTGTCGCCCACAGCCGAAGTGACCATTTCAATGGCACGCTGAGAAGACTCTGCTAAGACGACTTGTGCTTCTGCGTCACGACGTGATGCTTCTAAACGACCGTCTGCCTCTAAAATCGCGGCTTGTTTTTCACCGTCTGCTTTGGTCACGGTTGCACGACGTTGACGCTCTGCAGCAGCTTGTGCTTCCATTGCAGCTTGCATGGTTGAAGAAGGTTGAATATCTTGGATTTCAACGGTTTTTAGGGTAATGCCCCAGTCTGAGATATCATCCGAAATAGCCGCTTTCAATTTGGCTTTAATATGGTCACGAGATGAGAGTGCATCATCGAGATCCATTTCACCCACGATAGAACGTAGTGATGTTTGTACTAAGTTTTGAATGGCCCATGTATAGTTTTCAATGCCGTAGACTGCATTTACAGGCGTGGTGATGTTGATATACGCCACGGCATTCATGAGCAAAACCGCATTATCTCGGGTAATCACTTCTTGAGAGGGAATGTCTAATACAATGTCTTTGGTCGTGACTTTATAAGCCACCTCATCGACATAAGGAATCACAAAGTTGAGACCTGGGCTCAATGTAGTATGGTATTTACCCAGACGTTGCACAATCCATTTATAACCTTGCGGTACAATGCGGACACCTTTAAAAATGGTGACAGCGGCAAAAGCCAAAATTGCTAAAACAATAATAAATCCACCAGACATAGTCTTAACTCACTTTTAAGTATTTTCGTTGCTTGAGAGATGTGCTTTGACCATTAAATCATTGCCCAGTATTTCAACGACACGCACTCGGTCACCGACTTGGACTTTATCTAAAGTGCGACAGTTCCATTCATCTGAACCGAGAACTGGAATGGGAAAGCGAACGCGTATGTGTTCATTTTCAGGACTCGCTTGAATGACCATGCCAATTTGACCGATGGTTGCTTCGCGAGACAGTCCTGCTTTGGTTTTGTCAGTCGAAAGTGGTTTAATAAACTTAAACCAAAGTAAAGTGCATAAAATCGACAAAATAATCCACGTTACAAATTGCGTGGTAACGCCCATCATTGGGAACATCCAGTACAGAATACCAACCATAATGGCCGCAATACCGAACCACAATGCGGCAAAAGCAGGCAGAATCAGCTCTGATAACATTAACAGAACGCCCAATACAAACCAGTGCCAAGGTTCAAAAGCAAATTCCATACATCTACTCATATATTCGTTATAGGGATATAGATGCAGCAGCATCTATATCAATTTAGCAGATGAATAAGTCTTTGAATATTAAAAATCAAACTTTTTAGAATTTGGCTTTAGGTGCAGGTTTAAAGGCTGCTGGTGACTTTTTAAAGTCGCCTATGGCTTTTTCAATTGACTTAATTTTGAGTTGTGCTGCCTTTTCACCTTCTAAAATAGATTGATTGCTCGCTGTTAAGTCTAAAGTACCTAGGTGGCCAACTTTGGGTTGAATCACTACAGTTGCTTGGCTTAGCTCTTCATTGATGCTTTGCTGCCCCATGATGTTAATGGTTTGATCGAGCAAACCCCACATATTCAGTGGCTTGTTTCCAACGGGACGGGCTGAAATATCAACCGCAATTACAATATCCGCGCCCATATCTTTGGCAGTTTTCACTGGAATTGGGCTAACAAGGCCACCATCGACATATTTGGTTCCACCAATCACCGCAGGGACAAAAACGTTCGGAATACTACAGGATGCTCGAACAGCTTGACCCGCATTGCCTTTAATAAAGTCGGCTTTACGTCCTGTATCCAGACGGGTAGCGACTGCAGCGAAGCGGATGGGGAACTGTTGAATCGGTTTATTGCCGACATGTTTGTTGACATAGTCTTGCAGTTTTTGTCCTTGCACAAAACCTTGTGAATTGAGGGTTAAGTCTCGAATGTCCGATTCTTTTAAAGTCAGCGCAATTTGTTGAAGTTGATAAGGTGTTTTACCACTGGCATAGATACTACCCACAAAACTGCCAGCACTGGTTCCCGTGACAATTTTGGGTTTGATGCCATGTGACTCCAAAACTTTCAGTACACCAATATGTGCAAAGCCTTTGGCACCTCCACCGCCGAGGGCAATGGCAATCACAGGTTCACGGGCTTGAATGGGAGTTGTTGTTGGTGTTTTCTTTGATGCAAGATCACATCCTGCCATAGTCAGTGTGAGTGCACCAATCAGAGATAAACGAGCAAAATTCATGGTCAAAAGTACTAAAATGTAAAACAAATAATGCTGCACATCTCAGCAGATTCGACCTTGATTTACTAGCGATTTTTTAAGCGTTTTTGTAAAGGCTTGGCCAACCATTTTGGGTTCTTGGCTGAAAATTTACCAACATAAAAATCTAAAATTTTCTCAAGGTCTTGCTCAAAATGCCCAGTAGGATGAAACACGCCCAAGCAGTGAATGGTCTTTTGTGTATAGTCAAAAGAGAACATCACAATCGGAACTTGTGCACCGTGAGCAATACGATAAAAACCGCTACGAATAGATTCGGCGTGTTTACGGGTGCCTTCAGGCGCCATACCGACCCAAATTTTTTCTTTGCTGTTGATAATCGCGATAATGTCTTGGGTTAAGCCTTGGGCATGGGTGCGATTCACAGGAATCACCCCAATCCATTCCAGCAATGGTTTCAACGGGGTATGAAACAAACTATTCTTACCAAAAATGGTAATTTGAATGCCTAAACCTAGCAAGGCGGTGAAACCGTGCCATGCGTCAATATTGGAGGTATGCGGCGAGATAATTGCTACCGCTTTAGGCAGGTTGGGAAATTCACCAACAAAGCGCCAACCTTGCACTAAAAAAATCTGCTTAAACATAGTGCGAGTGAATGCAGACGAATTACGATGAGGCACTTGATCTGGTAGTTCTGGAAAAGATGGACTCATTATTATTTTACTCAAACGATCAAGATGAATATGATTTCAATAATAGGCATTGATCGGTTTGAATTCATTGGCAAAATAGTGAATGCCTACCGAGCCAAAATGAACACTTTGCCCAATTGATGAATTTAGGACGACCATGTTACAGACCCGAAATGTATATATTTTGCTATTTTCTCTGTATTGGGCACAAGGTTTACCTGTGGGGTTTATGACCCATGCTTTGCCCGTGATTTTGAGAGCACAGGGGGTTTCACTGGCACAGATTGGAGGTTTTGGACTGCTGATGTTACCGTGGTCGATTAAAGTGTTTTGGGCGCCTTTGTTAGATCGTTTTGGGATCACCCGTTTTGGTCACTATCGTAGTTGGATTATTCCATTACAACTATTGACTGTACTGGTGTTGATTGGGCTGTCTTTCCTCCCGATTGATGGATTAAATCAACCTATTTATTTATGGGCTTTCTTTGTGGGCCTACTCAGTATGAATTTGCTCGGGGCAACGCAAGATATTGCAACCGATGGGTTGGCGGTCAATATTTTAAAAGGGGAGCAACAGCACTGGGGTAATACCTTTCAGGTGATTGGATCGCGTCTTGGTTTTATTGTCGGTGGCGGGGCAATCTTGTGGGCACTGGATTGGCTGAGTTGGCAATCTACTTTTTTGATTTTGGCGGCAATTGTTTTTATAAATACAGTGGCGATTTTAGTTTACTCAGAGCCACAGCATAGAAAGATTTCAGAAACGCAAACCGTATCTTTTAATTTTCAACAGATCAAAAACTATTTAGCTTATTTTATCCAGAGTCCTGTACTCGCAGCATGGTTAGCAGTGCTTTTGAGCTTTAAAATAGCGGATGGTTTAGCAGGGCCACTATTGAAGCCTTTAATGGTTGATTTAGGCTTAAGTTTTTCCCAGATTGGTCTATATGTAACCATGCTGGGGGCCTGTGCCGCTTTAATGGGTGCTGGACTTGCGGGCTATAGTTTGAAATTTATTCGGCGTTCCACTGCTTTAGTAGCGTACTCGCTGCTTAAAATCTTCAGTTTGGTAGCTTATGCATGGTTGGCTTTTCAGTATGAAATTAAGTATGGCATTCAGCCGTGGTTAATTTATCTGATTAATGCTTTTGAAGATATGACTTCATCTATGCTGTTGGTGGTCATGCTCACCCTAGTGATGCAATATAGTCGTAAACAGATGGCAGGCACCGATTTTACCTTTCAAGTGGCATTGATGGCCACCGTCAGTGGTGGATTATATAGTGTCAGCGGGATATTGGGCGACTGGCTCGGCTATTTCCATTATCTGTGTATTATTGTGGTCATTGCGATGTTGAGTTTGTGGTTTATTTTTAAATGGCGTGCCATTGCAACGCATTCAGATTTTTCATAATGCTTTCATAAACAAATCATAAAAAATGCTAAATAGTGATGTAAATTATTAAAAAATATAACTAAATATTTTTTTAATCGTTCTGTCATATATGTCTGAACGGTAATATTTGTAACAAATTTACCGTAGGATATTTTGATAATGAAAACACAAATTGCAGTCGCAATCGCTTTAAGCCTAGTGGCAGGGGTAACATTCGCAGCACCTACTTTTTATGGTGAAATTGATGTCACGGCCGATTATTTACCTGAAGATAATGCCTCTCCAAATAAAGACCGTGATGTCGTTGAATTGAACTCTAATAACTCCTTTTTAGGCTTAAAAGGCGAAGAAAAACTCACAGATCGTTTAAATGCACTATATCAAGCAGAATTTACCTTCTATGTGGACAATGGGGGTAGCACAGATACTTTTGTTCCACGTAATTTACTTGTTGGCTTACAAGACCAAAAATTAGGGACATTGAAAGTCGGCAAAATTGATACTCCCGTTAAACAACTGTCTTCAGTGGTAGATACCTTTAATAACTATGTGGCCAACAAAGCTGATGTGGCAGGGATTTTCACTGGTGAAAACCGTATAGATAATGTTGTGGTCTATGAAACGCCAGCTTGGGGGCTTGGCACAGGAAAACTGAAAGCTACTGCACTGTTAGCCACTGGTGAAGCAGGGGGTATTGAAAAATCCAAAGGCGGAGCAAAAGTTGCAGGACGTGGTCTGGGCGATGCATGGTCAGCGTCAGTGGTTTATGACAGTAAAAAGTTTGTTGCCGGGATTGGTTATGATAAGGCCATTCCATCAACCTTTGCAGGACGTGGTATTTTGAATGCATCAGCGCCTGAGGTGACAGGCGGGGTGGCAGGCAGTGCTTTTGCAGCAGCAGATACCTTACGTGCCATTGGTCGAGTCAATTTGAATAATGGTTTGGCGTTGAAAGCTTTATATCAAACTTCTGAAGTGGCGGATGTACAAGGCAATGATGCTGCCGCGGCTGCCATAGACGACGCACAAGGCTGGTTGGTTGGGGCTGAATATAACTTTCAGAATGCCAAAGCTTGGACAGTGAAAGCGCAATACAGTCAAAACTCAACCAGTTTTAAAACGGCTAAAGACGACTTTGATGCGCAGCAGTTTATTGCAGGTGCTGATTATGCCTTTACCAAGCAAGTCAAAGCTTATGGTTATGCAGGAATTTTGACACTTGAACAAGCATCTTTTGAAACCAAGCAACCTGTAGTCGGCACTGGGATCGAATACAAATTTTAAGCTGTAGAACAGGCTCAGGCATATACAGACTAAAGCCAATCTAATTAAGGCGTTTTATGAAACGCCTTAATTTTTGCCCAAAAGATGAAATCTTAGTATCTGACATTCAGCACAGAGCTTGTTTATTCTCTCGTTTAGCCGAAAACAAAAACATCTAGTGGCGCAATATACACCACCATAAAATCCTTCGACGGGCCCTGCACATAAAAGCCATACTTCTATTCATGTTCTGGTTGAGCAAGGGTATTCCACATATCAAAGCATACGTTGGGTCTTAAAAATCTCATCCGATAGTTTAATTTACCGTTATGAATTGACACAAAGCGACAGCACTCTTTTCTATTTAAGCGAGTTTTAAGTTTAGAAAACTACATTGGGACATCCGATCACAAAGACATAATTTAAGATGTTCAATTTGCAGTCTGTCTTCAAAGAAATATCGCTTTTACGCTTTAATGCGTATTTGGCTGTGTGGTTAGCTGTGGCATTAAACTTTATGTTTTATAAGCAAATTCAGTTACTCACACCATACCAAGGCTTGAAAGCTTATGCATTCATTGCTGCGACCGTATTGGTGATATTGGCATTATATAATCTGGTGTTTCAAATTATACAGTGGCGCCCAATCGCTAAATCTGTTGCCGCTATTTTAATCTTGATTGGTGGCATGAGTGCCTATTTTGTCAATAGTTTAGGAGTTGCAATCACGCCTGATCAAATTCAAAACATGATGCAAACCGATGGTAATGAAGTACGTGATTTATTGTCTTGGCATCTTTTATTCTGGATTGGGACGATGGTGATCTTGCCATTGGTCGTTCTCTTTAAGATAAAGATTCGTCGTGATCCGCTTAAGGCCGTTTTGTTACATAAGCTATTGGGTAGTGCCATTTCTGTTGCAGTGATTGCCAGCCTGCTGTTTGTTTTCTTTGTGGATTATGCTTCTATTTTCCGTGAGCATCGCGATCTTAAAGGGATGATTTCACCGCAAAATGCGATTAGCTCAACACTGTCGTATTATAAAAAGAATAGACCGCAGCAGCATTTACCACTCGTGAAGTATGGTGAAGATGCGCATTTAGTGGAACAAGTTGGACAGAAAAAATTGCCGAAGCTCATGGTTTTGGTTGTCGGTGAAACTGCGCGTGCAGAAAGCTTTTCTTTAAATGGGTATGCAAAAAAAACCAATCCTGAACTTGAAAAACTCAACGTTATTAACTTTAGCCAAGTAAGTTCATGTGGTACAGCAACGGCTGTGTCAGTACCTTGTATGTTTTCTGGGATGACACGTGAAAATTATGATGCACAACTGGCTAAACATCGTGAAGGCTTATTAGATTTAGCACAACGTGCAGGCTATAAAGTGACGTGGATTGATAATAATTCAGGTTGCAAAGGCGTGTGTGATCGCGTGGAGCAGTTTAAGATTCCTGAGCCTATACAGAAAAAGTGGTGTTCCGCAGATGGTGAGTGTGCGGATGGAATTTTGGTGGATAGCTTCAAAGCTTATATTGCCAGTATCGCGAGTGATGATAAAACCCCACGTTTAATTGTATTGCATCAAATGGGTAGCCATGGGCCTGCTTATTACAAACGTTCACAAGTGGGTTTTCAACCATTTAAACCAATGTGTGAGACCAATGCTATTCAAGGCTGTAGCTCGGAACAACTAAAAAATAGTTATGATAATTCAATTGTTTATACAGATCATATATTAAGCCAGCTGATTGGCGTATTAAAGCAAAATCAAAACTTTGAGACGGGTTTTTGGTATTTATCCGATCATGGTGAGTCGACTGGTGAGCACGGCCTGTATTTACATGGTTCACCTTATGCTATCGCACCGAGCCAACAGACTCATGTGCCGATGCTGATGTGGTTTTCTGAAACATGGAAAAAGCAAAATCCACAACAAATGACTTGCTTAGCTCAGCAAAAAAGCCAAGAATTGAGTCAAGATCATTTATTCCCAAGTTTACTCAGTTTACTTGAGGTGAAAAGTGAAGTGATTGATTCGAAAAATAATATGCTAGAACAGTGTACCTCGACCAAGGCGAGAGCTTAATTCATGTCAAAAATATTGATTATTGAAGATGATTTTATGATTGCTGAGTCCACGCAAACCCTTTTGCGCTATCAGCAGTTTGATGTGGTGTGGGTAAATAATGGTTTTGATGGTTTAAAACAGTTACAACAACATGCATTTGATGTGGTATTACTCGATTTGGGTCTCCCGATGATGGATGGTATGCAAGTCTTAAAAAATATTCGACTACTGTATCCGACTTTACCAGTATTGATTATTTCTGCACGAGATCAGTTACAAAACCGTGTTGATGGTTTAAACCAAGGTGCTGATGATTATTTAATTAAACCTTATGAATTTGATGAGTTACTTGCCCGTATACAAGCTCTGTTACGTCGTAGCGGGGCTTTGAAACAGCAAAATCAGCGACAAACGCTGAGTTTTTCAGGGCTAGAGCTTGATGAGGATTTACACTTAGCTAAATACAAAGGGCAAACGATTGATTTATCGAATCGTGAATGGGCGATACTTATTCCTTTGGTTAGCCATCCCAATAAAATTTTTTCCAAAGCAAATTTGGAAGAAAAATTATACGATTTGGACTCGGAAATTAACAGCAATACCATTGAAGTTTATATTCACCATTTACGCGCTAAATTGGGCAAAGATTTTATTCGAACGATTCGTGGTTTGGGCTATCGTTTGGGGCAGGTTGAATCATAAGTGGCAAAAGCAACCTCAATTTCCTTAAAGCGACAACTGGTCACTTACACCTCTTTATTCAGTATTGTAATGGGTTGCTTATTGGTGATTGCAGCTTATCGGATTGCCCTTGAAGAGACCAATGAAATACTTGATGCACAAATGCGAAATTTGGCTGAACGTGTGGCAGAACATGACCCCGCTCCGATCAAGAGTGAATTTGAAGTAAGTCGGCACTATCATGAAGAGGATTTATTTGTAGATGTCTGGTCGTATGAATTTCCAGAACAGCGTGAACATAAGTTTGACCTCCTAATACAACCTGTAAAAAAAGCAGGTTTTTATACTCACCATACCGCACAAGGTTTGTGGAACACCTATGTTCTACCTACAGAAAAATATCAGATTCAGGTCAGTCAACAACGGAGCGTGCGACAAAAACTGGCTTTAGAACTTGCAGCGAATATGTTGATTCCTTATTTATTGTTTATGCCTTTGGCGCTATGGGGGTTAAATTGGATTATTGGACGTAGTTTAAAGCCTTTAGATGAGTTTAAAGCTGAACTCGCACAGCGTGAACCACATGAGCTTACGGCAATTCGTCCAGCTGGTTATCCTGTTGAAATTTTACCGACTATCAACGAAATGAACCGTTTGTTTGAACGGATTTCATTGTTCCAGCAAGAACAGAAACAGTTTATTGCCGATGCTGCACATGAACTGAGAACACCGATTACAGCACTCAATTTGCAAATGAAAATTTTATTGCATGAATTTCCAGAACATCAGGCTTTAAAAAATCTGAGTTTAGGTTTAATTCGGATTCAGCATTTGGTTTCTCAATTACTTAATTTGGCCAAACAGGATGCATCTGTCCCTACTTTAGAGTCAGTACAGCAGGTGTGCTTAAGTGATTTGGTTGGAGATTGTATGGAGCAATTGATGGAGTTGGCACTTGCCAAGAATATTGATTTAGGTTTAGAGCAACAAGAACAAATTTGGCTTAAGAGTCAAAGTTCAGCTGTGCATTCGATTGTTTATAATTTGCTTGATAATGCCATTAAATATACCCCAGAGCAGGGAGTGATTAATGTTTCCATTTATAAGCAAGATCAGCGAGCAATTCTCCAAATTGAAGACAGTGGAGCAGGAATTGCCCCCGAGCTTTATGATCAGATTTTAAAACGGTTCTATCGCGTTCATCATCATTTAGAGGTCGGCAGTGGATTAGGGTTGTCCATTGTCGATAAAGCCGCAGAGAAAGTCGGGGCAAAATTGAATTTTGGGCAAAGTGAAGCTCTGGGCGGCTTACAAGTTCAGGTGATGTTTAATTTATAGTTTAGGGCTTATTTGAGTCCCAAGAAAACGTTTATAAAACAATGCATAAGCCAATACGTTAATTAACCAGATAACCCATGCTGTCCAAAGATTATGACTGAGGAAATGTGCGCCACGCATCATTTGTGCCCAGCCCATTACAAAACCTAAAATCAGGGCAGCAAACAAATAAAACCATGCACGTTTTGGCTCAGTGAGTCGATAGACAAAATATCCCACAAATAGAGCAAATCCTGTGGCAGCATGTCCACCAGGAAAACAATGACCTGCTGTTGCTGAAAAGTCCCAAAAGAAATCATGTGCGGTAGCGAGTGTCATATCCCATGGGCATGCATGACCAGATTGTGATTTTAATATGCCAATGCAACTGGTGCTGATAAGGACTAAGCCAATGAAATAACCACTTTGCCAGCGCTGTGGTTTTAGGGCAGTCCACTTATACGATGCAACCCATTTCAGTAAGTAAATCAAGTAAACTGCAATGAGTATGTCTTTGACATAGCGATGATTGAGTTCGGCTAGGGCCCAATCTCGTTTTAATGGGAAATGACCTGTCCGATCCATATAGGGTTGAATCAGGTGTAAATCCAATGTTCCTGCCACTGGAAAGAGGAGCCATAAAATGGAAAAACCAAGTGTCAAAATAAAAAACTGAAGTAGAAAAAAACGTTGCTGATCTGACACAAGATACGCCGTAAAATAAAAATAAGCTGCTATTCCAACAGTGTTAGCTTAAAGCAGGCTTAACGGTTTTGGTCTTTCATCGCTTTTAGCAAAATCAGTGATTTACTTATTCATTTAAGGCTAAAGTGGTGCAGCAATTCGATGTTAGGTTGAGTCTAAACAATATTGGGAAAAGACAGCGTGATACGTGCAGTTTTATTTGATCTAGATAATACCTTAACCCACCGTGGACGCAGTGTTGCTGCGTTTAGCCAACAGCTTGCGGATTATTATCACGTACAATTACAAAGTGTAAATGTTGTACAGATAGAGACTATCGTCAATCGTATAGACAATGGGGGCTATCCCTTAAAAGAACATTTAACCCACACAAGTATTGGTGCTTCAGTGGCTTATGCTTTGCTACAGGAGCTTAGTTGGAATTTAGCTCCTGATTTGAATGACTTAAGTAATTTTTGGTTTGAACAATTTGGTCGCTGTGCTGTGGCAATGCCCGATGCTGAACAAACGTTGACCCATTTAAAGCAAGCGGGATATAAACTTGCGATTATTTCAAATGGTGGTCATGCAACACGCTTGTCTATATTAAATGGCTTGGGCTTTGCGCATTATTTTGATGTGATCAATACTTCTGGGCTATTTGGACAAGCTAAACCAAAACCAGATATTTTTATTGATACGGCACAACAATTACATGTTGAAGTTGAGCAGTGCTTATTTGTTGGGGATCATCCGATTAATGATGTACACGGTGCACAGCAGGCAGGAATGCAAGCCCTGTGGTTATCAGGCTTTCATCAACCATTGGTAACAATAAATGCCCCACAGATTACGGCATTGTCTGAGATTTTTAAGCATTTAACAGCAATGACTGACGTTTAAATCAGAGAATAAAAAAGCGACCCATAAGGGTCGCGTTGAAATTGAACATGATTTTAGAACATGCTGTCATCAGAGTTGGCAGAAATTTTATGAATAGACAAGTCTGCTCCTCGGAATTCATCCTCTTGACTTAAACGAATCCCCATCGTGGCTTTTAAAGTGCCATAAACAACAAGTCCTCCAAGCATGGCTATGCCAATTGCCAACAATGTACCAATTAACTGCGACATCATAGCTACCCCACCTAAGCCACCAAGCCATTTTTGACCAAATACACCAACTGCAAGCCCACCGAATGCGCCACATACGCCGTGTAAAGGCCATACGCCGAGTACATCATCGACTTTGAGCTTGTTTTGCGTATAGGTGAAGAGTTTAACAAACATAAGTCCTGCAATAGCACCAATGATTAAAGCACCTATAGGGTGTACAACATCAGAACCTGCACAAATTGCAACAAGACCCGCCAAAGGACCATTATGTAAGAAACCTGGGTCATCTTTTCCAGCAAAGTTAGCTGCTAATGTCCCACCGACCATGGCCATGAGGGAGTTAATTGCTACGAGTCCTGAAATTGCATCTAAACGTTGTGCACTCATAACGTTAAAGCCGAACCAACCTACAATTAATATCCAAGAACCTAAGGCTAGGAAAGGAATAGAAGAGGGTGGATGAGCACTGACCCGACCATCCTTTTTATAACGTCCGTGACGTGCTCCAAGTAAAATAACTGCAGCAAGGGCAATCCACCCTCCCATAGCATGCACAACCACAGAACCTGCGAAATCATGGAAACTTGCACCGAAAGTGCTTTGCAACCATTGTTGTAAGCCAAAGTTGCCATTCCAAGCGATACCTTCAAAAAAAGGATAAACCAAAGCTACTAGCAAAACGGTTGCAATGGCTTGAGAACGCATCTTGGCACGTTCAGCAATGCCACCTGAGATGATTGCTGGAATTGCGGCTGCAAAAGTGAGCAGGAAGAAGCAGCGCATTAGGTTATAGCCATGATCCGCTGCTAAAGTATCCCCGATATGGAAAAAGTGATGTCCATAAGAAATGTAATAACCTACAAAAAAGTAGGCAATTGCAGAGAGTGAAAAGTCCGTTAAAATTTTACTTAAGGCATTCACTTGGTTTTTATGTCGAACTGTCCCTAGTTCTAAAAAAGCAAAACCTGCATGCATGGCGAGGACTAAAACTGCACCAAGAAGAAGAAAAAGTAAGTCAATATTTTGCATGTTTAGGTTCCATTTGAGTGCAAAATTTTGCAAAAAGAAGCTCAGTATACTGATGCTTGTCATTTCGTGAAGAGCTAAGCAAAAAGGAAATATTGATTAAGTTTTGCTTAAAAATAATAAGACCCGATATAAAGCATTAATATGCACCATGATGGTGTTCACGCATCTTACTGGTGCGTTTATGAAAATATGATTTAATTATAAATATCTGAAAATATTACATTTATTTATTTTAAATATGTGATTGTATATTTACTGCAAAATTTGGATGCATTTGAGCTGAGAGCAAAAAAAATAGTCTGGAAAAAATGTATGGGGTTCAATTTGAACTGAATTTGTTCTATTTTGGAACGCAAATAACAAAAAGTCTGCATTTTGATTGTGCGTGGCTAAAATCAAGCCAAAAGTTTTAGGAATTACATCGAGATTCATTTCTTATTTATAACGATGGAAAATTCACATAACTAAATGTTATTAATTGTAATTTTTGTCATATATGATCATTTCAATTTTAGGGTCGAGATTAAAAAAATAAATAAAAAGCTTAATCGAAAGAGGTATTTTTGTTTTGTCTAAATCCTTAAAGCACTGAAACAAAACATGAAAAAATCTGTTTGAAATGTCATTTTTAGTTTTGCTGGAGCCTAGTCAATTCATGGAGGATATTGGATCATTTGAGATCTATTTTTTGATGAAGGAATATGAAGTATAAAATAATAGCAGCATTGTTTGGGTTTCCCTGTGTGGTGGGTTGGTCAGCCAGTGAGTTAACATCAGATTGGGGCTATCAAGCAGAAAAAGCACTGGAGTCAGTTGAATCCCCAATATCAAGCATGTGCGGGATATAATCAATCACCTATTAATATAGAACGTGTGATTTCAGCAGAACTCGCAGCACTTCATTTTAACTACAAAACTTCTGCCAGCGATATTGTGCAACTTCCCCATACGGTACAAATCAATTTTCATCAAGGTAGTTATTTAAGTTTAGAGGGTGAACGATTTCAATTATTGCAAATGCATCTCAGCCCCTCAGAAAATATGATCAAAGGGAAAAGCTTTCCCATAGAATTACATTTAGTTCATGTTTCTGAAAAAGGTGAGTTGGCCGTGGTTGCGGTAATGTATGAAGCAGGCAAAAAGAATTTAACACTGGAACGGCTATGGCAACCAAGACAATCAAAGAAAGGGTTAAGTTTGAGAGCGAATGAATTTTTTACCCGCGACACATGGCTACTATCGTTTTAATGGTTCACTTATGACACCACCGTGTACTGAGGGTGTACGTTGGGTGGTCTTAAAAGATATACAACAGGCATCAGCGCAGCAAATCGCAAACTTCGCTGCACTGATGGGGTATACGAATAACCGTCCTGTTCAAGCCACCAATGCACGTTTGGTTTTAGACTAGAATCTAAATTTAAAAAAAGCAGATCGTTTGACCTGCTTTTTTTAAGGTGGGATAACACGTCTCTATGCTAGTGCAAGATCTTGTCTAAGAACTGTTGAGCACGATCCCCACGTTTAGTATTAAAGAATTCATCTTTACTACAGTCTTCGACAATTTTACCTTGATCCATAAACAGCACACGATTGGCCACTTGGCGGGCAAAACCCATTTCATGGGTGACACACATCATGGTCATGCCTTCATGTGCCAGTTCGACCATCACATCAAGAACTTCATTAATCATTTCAGGGTCAAGCGCAGATGTCGGCTCATCAAACAGCATGGCAATCGGGTCCATACTAAGTGCACGGGCGATAGCGACACGTTGTTGTTGTCCACCTGAAAGTTGTGCTGGAAATTTATGAGCATGTGCACTCAGCCCGACACGTTCTAAATAGCCTAAACCTTTCTTTTTCGCTTCAGTTTCAGAGCGGCCCAATACTTTAATTTGGGCAATGGTCAAATTTTCCGTAATGCTTAAGTGTGGAAACAGTTCAAAGTGCTGAAACACCATACCCACGCGACTACGTAATTTGGTTAAGTCTGTTTTTGGGTCGTTAATAGGAATACCGTCAACTGTGATCTGACCTTGTTGGAAGGCTTCCAGACCATTGACCGTTTTAATCAGGGTTGATTTGCCTGAGCCTGATGGGCCACAGACTACCACTACTTCACCTTGGCAAATTTGTGTTGTGCAATCGGTTAAAACTTGAAAATCGCCATACCATTTACTGACATTTTGGAGGTCAATCATTACTTTTTGGTCGCTCATACGCTTAACCTCCTTTGTAATCGTTTTACTGCATATGTGGCTAACATACTGATGGTGAAATACACCAAGCCTGCAAATAAAATATATTGCGTTAATAGAGACATCAAATCTCCACGCACGTAGTTGGTGCGGAAGAAGTCCAATAAGCCAATGGCGTACACCATGGTTGAGTCTTGGAACAAGATAATGGTTTGTTGTAACAGTAGCGGTGTCATTTTACGAAAGGCTTGTGGCAGGATAATTAAGCGCATAGATTGGCCATAGGTCATCCCTAGGGCATAAGCTGCGGCAGATTGCCCTCTAGGAATGGACTGAATCCCTGCACGGACAATTTCCGAGAAATAAGCCGCTTCAAACAACATGAACGCCACAATACTGGAGACCAGAGCGGTATCAATGGTCAGATAATTTCCCGTGACTGTGGTGTAGATGAACGGTACAGCAAAGTAGAACCACATCAATACCAATAGGAGTGGAATCGAGCGGAATAAATTGACATAACCTTGGGCAATTAAATTCAAGATGCGAATAGAAGACAAACGCATCAGTGCCAACAGTGTGCCAATGAAAATACCGCCAATGGTGGCGATGATGACCACTTTTAAAGTGATGCTTAAACCATGCCATAGGGCAGGTGCAGATAACTGCAAATCATGGGTAAATGCGGTGAGCCATTCCATTATTTAGCTCCTGCAATTAAACCTGGGACACGTAAACGTTTTTCAAGCAGCGTCATTAAGGTAATTAAGCACACGTTGATAACGATGAAAATAAGCGTGACATAGGTATAGATTTCGATGGTGTTTTGCGTATATTCGCTGATGGTTTTCATCTGCGAAATAATCTCTGAGACCCCAACTAAAGAGGCCACTGATGTGTTTTTGACACAGTTGGTCAGCTCTGAACTCAGTGGTGGCAAAATCGTACGGAAGGACTGCGGTAAAATGACATAGCGATATAGTTGTGCAGTACTAAAACCCATGGCATAACCTGCATTGACCTGTCCTGTAGGTAAGGCTTCAATGCCTGTGCGAACTTGCTCGCAGACCCGTGCTGCAGTAAATAGTCCAAGACCGATACTGGCTGAAATGAGCGCAGTTGTACCCGCACTTAAATCATTGATCCACCATGATTTGATTGGCCCTGGTAGGAAGTTTGGAACTACATAGAACCAAATAAACAATTGGATCAAGAGTGGTACATTACGGAAAATGGTGACATAAGCTGTGCCGATGGCACGAGCAGTTTTATTCGGAAGCGTTCGCATAATGCCGAGAATGCTTCCAAGCACCATGGCAATGCTCCAAGCCACAATAGCAATAACAAATAGCCAGCCTAAACCAATCAAAATCCAACTGAGATAGGTGCTATCTCCGACGCCTGTGGATTGCCAAAGGACGCCCCAGTTCCAGCTATAATTCATGACAATCCCCTAAAATAGGTCAGGCAAAGAAACTTTGCCTGAGTGAACATTAATTTCTCGTTTATCTATTACTGATCACGGTCATGTGGGTTTGCAATTAAGGCTTTAAGTTGGTCTGACATAGCAAAATTCAGGTTAATGTTTTTCGGTGGAATTGGCTGTTCAAACCATTTGTTGTACATCTTGTTAATTTCACCCGAACTATAGGTGGCTTTAATGGCATCATCTACGACTTGCTTAAAGCCTGTGTCGCCTTTACGCAACATACAGCCATAGACTTCTTGAATTGGTGCTGTACCGACAATGTGCCAGTTGTTTGGATCTTTGGCTTTTGATTTTTCACCCGCAAGTAAAATATCATCCATCATAAACGCAGCAGCACGACCACTTTGCAGCATCAAGAAAGATTCAGCATGGTCTTTAGCAGAAATGACTTCACCAATCCCGAGTTCTTTTTCATGTTGGCGGATATAGCGCTCAGATGTTGTACCTGCTGTGGTCACAAGCTTTTTGCCTTTTAGGTCAGCAAAATCTTTGATTCCCGAATTTGTCGCAGTGAGTAAGCGCGAGCCCACTTCAAAGAAACCTACCGAAAAGTCTACTTGTTGCTGACGTTCTTTGTTGTTTGTGGTTGAACCACACTCAAGGTCAACAGTACCATTTGAAACCAAAGGAATACGGTTTTGGCTGGTGACTAAGTTATAGCGAACTTTTAAATCAGGCATATTCAGCTTTTGTTTAACAGCTTCAACCACTTTGAGCTGTAAATCATGTGCGTAGCCGACTGGTTGGTTTGGGTTGTCTGCGATATAGGAGAATGGAATGGAAGAATCACGGTAACCTAAAACAATGGTTCCTGATTTTTTAATCTTATCTAAAGTGCCTGACTGTGAAGCATCAGCACCAGTGCTAGCGACATCTGTTGCAGGGGCTTTGTTATCGCTACATGCACTGAGGCTCAGCGCAAGTGCACTTGCACAAAATAGGGCAGAAAGATTACGTTGCATGGTCATGTACAAACTCCTTTTGTTTGCAGCATCAATTGCATTGTTTTTATTAAAAACGTCAGAATTGGGATAAAGCTTTATTCTGTGCAAAAGATGTTCTTTTTATGGTGTTTTTTTTACAGCTTAGTCTGCATCTTAATCGAGATTGCTTTTACTGCTCAAGTGGGATTTTTAATATTTTGTTAATAATGCATTGAATTAGGGCATAGTTATATTCCTCTGATATTACAAAGGAAATTAAGCATAATGCATGCCATTTTAATATTTTTTTAAATCATATTAGGCGAATGTCTAATAATTCAGGAGCCTCACAACACGCTTTTTATCATCTCACAGTGTGCGGGGATATAATGGGATAAGTAGAGTTTATAAAGATAAATTAAAAAAAGAAGCTTAAATTTTAAAAAGATGCTTTTACCAAGTTGCAAGCAGTATGAGCGAAACACGTATGAAATTTTGATAACGATTACAAGTCACTAAGGCGATTACATGGGATGATTTTAAGTTGAGTAATCGCACTGAGCTAAAGTTTGAAGTTAGAATTTTAGTGAACAAACATATCCATATATTCACGGATTTCAGAAATGGCTGTTTCAATATCGGTCGTCAACCATGTTGGCTCAAATAACCCGATATAATGATCTAAGCGATCTTGAGGTACAACAAGACGTATTGGACATTCTTCTTCGAGTAAACGCCAAGGAATAATCGGCGTTTCATTGTCTAAAAAGGCTTGCACATTTCGAATATCAATGATCATGGCATTGATACATTCAGGAAACGGCATCACAGAAAATTCTTCAGTGCGACGACGGAAAAACTCTAAATCGCCCCATTTGAGAATGTAACTTGGCTTAGAAAATTCAATTATACCAATGAGGTGTTGATCGCGAGTGAAATGCACATGACATTGGTGCGTAACATCAGTGTCTAAATCAAGCGTTACACTTTGTTGACGATATGCCATAAAGTCCAAAACAGCTAAAACAAGGTGCGTGATTATAGCGCAAATTGAGCCCAAGAAGACCTTTAGACAGACTCTTTTTGTCTATGCTGACATGAAATACTTTTTATATGACTTTTAACATTGAATTGACTGATGAATGACTGTTTTTAAAGCCTTATAAAATAATAATTTATCTTGAAATAATGCGCTTGTTTACTATCTCACTATGCTTTGAAACACAATGCTACACAAGCACTTGTTAGTATAAAAATTCGACAACTTGATAATAGAAATGCGGGGGAGCTATGACACATGATTTCAGTAAACCGCCCCATGTTCAAACGCCAGAGGAGCGGCAAAAGAAAAAACGCGTGCCAGTGTATATGCTGGCGTTGGTTGGCATCTTTTTCATTGCATTATTACTTTATATGTTTGCAGATCGTCAGCCGAATAAGGCTGATGCACCACCAGGACATCCTAATGCAACGACAGCAGTTGCAAGCTCAAATAATACTGCCACAACGACCACGAGTGATGAAGCGGTAGCAACAGATAGCAATACCGCAACAGCAACAGACCGTTAAAGGTGGTGAAAACCCTTGTGCATCAACAGGGGTTTTCTTTAAGAATCATTACAAAAAATAAAATCTACTTCTCATT
Organism: Acinetobacter sp. WCHAc060042; assembly: GCF_003231195.1. Lineage (NCBI taxonomy): Bacteria > Pseudomonadati > Pseudomonadota > Gammaproteobacteria > Moraxellales > Moraxellaceae > Acinetobacter > Acinetobacter sp. WCHAc060042. The sequence goes on along the minus strand of NZ_QKVN01000007.1, from coordinate 54,267 downwards.
GATACATTGGCTAAGACTACTCTAGAGAACTCAATTGAATGTTGAAGGTGTACTTGGCGAAGATCTAGACATAACAAGAGGGAGAACAAGATGAATGATTATGTAGGGCATCAAGGTCGATTTGATGCGATGTATTATTGGGATCAGTTTCATCCTATTCTGTCTGCAATCGCAATTCTGATCATTGGTTGGATTATTGCCTTGCTCATTGCAGGTGCTGTGAAAAAAGTCTTAACCAAACTGGGCACCAATCAAAAACTATCGAGTGCCACAGGGCATCGTTCAAATATTGAAAATATTGTTTCCCGTGTTGTGTTTTGGCTGATTTTGATTATTGCGGTGATTGGTGCACTCAATGTGCTTAATCTCACCAGTGTAAGTGGGCCATTTAGTAATATGGTTCAACAGTTCTTGTTGTTTATTCCACAACTGTTGGCTGCTGTTGCTGTGGGTTTTATTGGTTGGATTGTGGCAAATCTGGTCAAAGTGGGTTTACAAAAAGGACTTGATAGGACTCAGTTAGATGAAAAACTCAGTCAGGATGTTGGAGTCAGTACGCTGAGTCAAAACATCAGTGAAATTGTCTATTGGCTGATTTTATTGCTATTTTTACCCATTGTTTTGTCGATACTCGGTCTGACTGGGCTGCTCTTTCCGATCCAAAATATGGTCAATGAAGCCGTACTGTATCTGCCAAATATCTTTATTGCAGGTGTGATTGTTTTTGCGGGTTATATTCTGGCCAAAATTGTACGGGGTATTATTGAGGGTTTATTGAGAAGCCTAGATGTACAAAAACAGGTTGAAAAAGTAGGACTGTTTAAAAACTCAGATTTAGCCAAAGTGCTCGGATCTTTTGTTTTTGCAATCGTCATTATCACGGCGCTGATTATTGCGTTTGAAGCTTTAGGGATTGATGCCATTTCTCAACCTGCAACGGCCATGCTTTATGAAATCATGAATGCAATTCCGCATATTATTGCGGCGGCATTGATTTTAATTTTGGCCTATGTGGTGTCGCGTTTTGTCGCAAGCCTTGTGGTGGAAGTCTTGTCGGGAACAGGTGTAGATGACATTCCAAGCAAAGTTGGCTTACAACGTTTCTTAGGGAACACCAAAGCATCTTGCGTTGTGGGTTACTTCATCGTGTTCTTTACCATGTTATTTGCAGTTTCTGAAGCAGCAAATCGACTCGGCTTTGAGCAGATCAGTGGTTTGATTGCGATGTTTATCCAGTTTGGTGCAAACATTCTGTTGGGTGCAGTCATTCTGGGCGTGGGCTTCTGGCTGGCGAACTTGGTTGCACAGGTGATTGAACGTGTTGAATACAATAGCTCTCGTTGGGTAGCGAACATTGTTCGTGTCTTGATCATTGGCTTGGTGTTGGCAATGGGCTTGCGTGCCATGGGTATCGCAGATTCGATCGTAAACTTAGCCTTTGGTTTAACGCTTGGCGCAGTTGCGATTGCTTTTGCACTGGCTTTTGGTCTGGGTGGTCGTCAACCTGCGGAACGGGTTTTGACCGACTTGTTAGATAAAGCCAAAAAAGAAGGTACACAGCCGAATCCACTTTATCAGGCCAAAGCTGACAGCACGCAATCAACACAGGGCAAAGAAGAGCATGCCTCACTGAAAGAGCAAATGGATGCACCAACGGTTGCAGAGGAATATCAACATGCAGATGATATTCCAACTACAGCAGAGGTCGATCCTGCGCATAAACCTTTAAATAAACCTTTTGGTTCAACGGGTGAAGCTGAGCAAGATATTGATGTTCACCCCAAAGATCCAGACTAAATTAATCATACTAAACATCAACCGCTAATAGTGGTTGATGTTTTTTATTGGAGTAAACGATGTCAAAAAAAGCCCCAAATAAATATTTTGCGCCTATTATTATTGCAGGCATTACCGTTGGATTTTTCGTGAGTGCTTATAAGTTTGTCTTTGCGAAGCCGAAAGCAGAAGCTAAGCAATCCACAGCGTCAGAGATGCTTCCCGCGCAATCTTCTGAGCGAGTAGTGACTGAAAAGGATGATGAAAAATAATACAAAAGTATATAGTGTTGAATGGCATTTAATTTGGTATGTTTAATGCATGTGAAATATGGATATTTCATAAATTAGAAATACTTAGATGCCTATACTTTGAAATATGAATTGATGAATATTTCACAATTTATTTTGATAAATTGTACATAAACAAGGAAAAACCAATGATGAAAATATTAAAAAAGACATTGATGTTGCGCCGTACCGTGACTGAACTTAGCCATGTGCAAATTGCCATTGCGAAAATGGACTTAGCGCTTGCTCGTCAGCAGAAGCAAAAGCAGTGCGTACTGCTATGCACTGATTATTTAGAATAATTTATCGTTTAAGCAGATGGCTTAGACATATTCTGATGCGGCATGTGCAGATGACCATGCCCATTGGAAGTTGAAACCACCCAAATGTCCTGTGACATCCAGTATTTCGCCGACAAAGTACAAGCCTTTTTGCTTTTTACTTTCCATGGTTTTCGATGAAACTTCCGTGGTATCTACACCGCCTAAAGTGACCTCAGCGGTACGGTAACCTTCGGTTCCTGATGGTTTGACTTCAAATGCATGTAAGCGCGTTGCAATGTGCTCCAGTTTTTCATCTGACAGTTGGCCAATCGCTGTTTCAGCCAATTCAGGCCAAATCAGATTTTGTAGTTCAACCACTACACTTTTCGGGAAATGTTCACCCATTAAAGTACGAAGCAGGGCTTTGGGCTGACTGTGTTTCTTGGCTTTTAAGTAGTCTTGCAAATCCACACTTGGCAAGAAGTCAATTTTGAAGCTTTGTCCTACATCCCAATAATTTGACAGCTGTAGCGAGCTTGGCCCACTGAGCCCACGATGCGTAAATAAAAGGGCTTCGGTGAAAGCGTTTAAGTCATTCGATAAAGTTGCATCGACTGCGTTGCCACTTAAGCGTGTGGTTACTTCTTTAAAACTATCTGAAAAGGTAAAAGGTACTAAACCTGCGCGAGTCGGATAAACATGGTGACCAAATTGCTTTGCAATTTCATAGCCAATCCCTGAACCTCCTAAGGTCGGAATAGATAACCCTCCCGATGCAATGACTACAGATTCGGCTTCAAAATACCCCAGTGTTGTGGCAATTTGAAAACTTTGTTCATCGAGTGCGGTGATAGCTTTCACTTCACAGTTGGTTTTAATGTCCACCAAACCTGTTTTCTCACACTCGCTCAACAGCATGGCTAAAATTTCTTTGGCACCTTTTAGAGTGAACAGCTGACCGTGTTTACGCTCTTCATATTCAATCCCGTACTCACAGACCATGCCTATAAAGTCCCAATTGGTATAACGAGTGAGAGCTGAAATCACAAAGTGTGGATTATGCGAAATAAAGTTGCTGGGTTCGACATAGAGGTTGGTAAAGTTACATTTACCACCACCCGACATGAGAATTTTTTTACCGACTTTATTGGCTTTTTCTACCACCACCACTTTACGTCCACGTTGAGCTGCCATATAGGCTGTCATTAAGCCAGATGCACCTGCACCTAAAACTAAGACATCATATTGATTTGCGGACATGACACACTCACGGGAGAATAAAGCAGGGCATTATAGACCATCTTTTTTGCTTTTTCAGGACTATCTAAAGCGCAGCTAAACGACCTTGCAGTCCACCTGAATGAATCACCAAAATACGATGATCTATGGAAAATGTGCCTTGTTGAATTAAATCGCTTAAACCTAACAGCATTTTGCCTGTGTAAATTTGTTCCAGTGGAATGTCATATTGCTGCTCAAAGTCTTGAATAAATTGCAGGAGTTCAGGCGTGGTTTTAGCATAACCGCCACAGCAATATTGATCGGTAATTTGCCAATTTTCTTTTTCAGTCAGTTGCTTTATCTCTCGACTCAAAAAAACACCTTTGAGTGCGGAGAAGCCCAAAACTTGCTGCTGCGAATGACTGGCTTCAATCAGACCCGCAATGGTGCCACCTGTGCCTACGGCACAGCAAATCAGATCGTAATTTTGTCGATCCGCATCAGAGAGAATTTCTGAGCAGCCTTGAATGGCAAGGGGATTGGTGCCCCCTTCAGGAATCACATAATAGTCAGGATAATCTTGTTGTAACTGTGCTAAGTAGGCTGAGCTTTGCTTTTGTCGATAGGCTTCTCGCGTCACAAACTGCAACTGCATACCAAATTGTTGCGCCGTATGTAGAGTTGGGTTTAAGGATTTGCTGGCTAGCTCTTCACCTCGAATAATGCCTAAACTTTCAAAACCCAATAACTGTGCTGCATAGGCAGTCGCTGCAATATGATTGGAATAGGCCCCACCAAAGGTCAGTAGCTTTTTATAGCCTTGTTGCTGTGCCGCTAACAGATTGTATTTCAGTTTAAAAAATTTATTGCCTGAAATGTATGGATGGACCAAGTCCAAACGTTTGATGCTGATATTGATTCCGCCAACACTGATGTGCTGATAGGGAATGGACTGCGCAATCTGTTCAAACATAGGGCTTTAATCAATCAGGTTGAGTGCATAGTGTAAGTGAAAAGTCTTGGTTTCTGCACAGGATTAATGCTGTGCAGATCGGGTATTGACCGAACTAATCACGGACATGCCAGGGCGTAAATTTTCTATGCCCGTTTGATTCGGATCAATTGCAATCCGTACAGCAATACGTTGCACCACTTTGGTAAAGTTGCCCGTCGCATTATCGGCTTTAAGCACACTAAACTCTGAGCCTGCCGCTGGAGAAATTTGCTCGACATGGCCTGTAAATTTCTGATGATTGAGGGCATCCACCGTGAACCATGCTTTTTGCCCAATTTTCATGTTGGCAATTTGAGTTTCTTTAAAGTTTGCCGTGACCCACGTCTGCTGCGGAATCAGATAGAGCAACTGTGTGCCTGCGGCTACATATTGTCCCACTCGTGGATTGACTTCACCCAGTTGTCCATCCATCGGGGCGATAATACTGCTGTAATTTTTGGTGGTTTTGGCTTGATCCAACTGCGCAGCGGCATTGGTCACTTGTGCTTTGAGTCCTGTTTCAGCCACTTGTGCCGTTTTGAGCGCTTCTTTTGCCACTAGGACATTGGCCTGTGCTTGTTGCAGTAAGGCTAAATTATTTTGGGTATCGGCAAAGGCTTTGTCTTGTTCCGATTTAGACGCTGCACCAGAGTCGCCCAACTGCTGATAACGCTGTTGTTGTGTCAATGACAGTTGATAGGCTGTTCGCGCTTGTTCCACTTTGGCTTCTGCCGCCACAATATCGGCTTTACGCTGTGCAATATTTTGGCTTTGATTGGAGAGGTTATTTTGGGCTTGATCTACGCCTGCTTCAGCCTGTGTGACTTTTTGGTCATAGGTGGTGGCATCAATATGCATCAACACCTGTCCTTTTTTGACGTGATCAAAATCACTGACCAACACATCTTTGACATAGCCGTTAATTTGCGAAGAAAGTACTGTGGTTTTGCCTTTGACATAGCTGTTGTCAGTGGACTCAACCGCACTGTCAAATGGTCCAATTTTCCATGCCCATAAAATGATCCCGATACCGATGATCAGTATTAAAAACATCAAAATCAACGTACGTTTCGCTGTTGGAATCAATTTACTCGAAGGTGGCGTAATCGGTGTTGCTACTGCCACGGGCTGTTCAGGCTGAGCGGTATTTTCAGACCTTGTGGTTGTTTCAGCGGGAGCTACGGTTTTTTGATCTTCAGACATAACAATTTCTCAATAAATAGGGAGCAGTGGCATTAGGCAGGACCGATTTTCGCCTGTTGTCGCAGTTGATATTGATTCCGTACAATTAGGAATGTCCCCCACAGCAACAGCAGCATGGCCACGATGCCATTGAAGCTAATCACATCGTTATAGGCACGTACTTGGGCCTCTCGAGTCACCACTTGATTGAGATTTTTTAAGGCTTGTTGTTGCTCTAACTGCTGATCGAGCGTGTAACTATGCGAACTTTGTTGATACGCTAAAAGACGCTGTGCAATCAACGGATTGGTTTCGGGGAGTTGTTGAATCATTTCAGCACGATAGTTCTGGGTTCGGACTTGTTGATAGGTGGAGTAAAACGATGAACCGACTAAGCCACCAAATGTTTGAGTCGCTGAAAATAAAACAATGAACGTGACAATATGGGTAGGGCCTTTTTGCATAGCATTTAAGATACCCGTGATTAAAAGTGGACCAATAAATACACCACTGGCAAAGCCTACCAAAAACTGACTGCCGTAGAAGTTGGAAGGGCGAATATCGCTGGTGAGGTGAAAATCTAGCCCGCAAGCAATTAATACCAAAGCTTCTGCTAACAGTAGGTGCCAAATAATCCGTTCACGTGAAAAAGTGATGGCACTAAATAAGGTTCCAGACACAATGCCTAAAAAGATCACCACATAGAGCGGGACAAATTGATCGGGGCCCATGCCCATCGTTTTGAGAAAACTCACGGCAGCATAACTTTGCTCCGACATTAAGAAGCGAATTGCAAAGGCACCGATAATAAAACGAAGCGTGGATGATGTTCCTAGCCAACGTGTCATGATCAGTGGATTGACCCGATAATGTTCGTAGACCAAACCAATCACAATTAGGCTGAACCCTACAATGAGCAAATAGGCCAACCATTTCACTTCAAACCACCACAGAATAGGGCCTTGGGTCAGCACAATACACAAAAAGGCAAAACCAGGCGCAAGCAGGGCAAAGGTGAAAAAGTCCTGCTTTTCAAAAACAGCAATTCTTAAACTACGGGGTAACTTTAGAGAAACCACCATTGCAAAACAGCACAGGGCTAAACCAATTTCAAAGGTATATAGGACATTCCAGTTATTGACATCAATAAGGTACGGAGAAATGATCCATGCTAAGGGAATACCAAGCTGTTGGAAGCCTAAAGCCAAATAGATACTGCGACCAAAATTTTCTCGCTTAAAAGCCTGCATAATGTAATACATGCCTAAAGAGCTGAGCGGTGCTGCAACCATGCCGCTAATAAAACGCACCAGTACAGCCATTTCAAAGGTATGTACAAAGACGTGTAAAACTAAAACTACAATAAAAATCAGTAGGCCTATTTCAGAAAATAGACGCAGACCGTATTGTTGGCGGGCTTTAAATAGAATCAGGTTCGCACTGACATTGGCCATCACATAAGCTGCAGGAATCCATGCTACCTCAGAGGGTGTTAGTCCATATTCACCCTGAATTAAGGGTAAATTTGCGGTAATAAAACCGTTACTGAGACTTGCAGATAGTGCAACAAACAAACCAATAAAAAAATATATGAAGCGCTTAGGCGTGGAGTGCGCAATCACGGCAGGGGAGCCGGGTAGGGTTGGCTTTTCTTCGGCAGTCCAGTTTGGCGCGGGTTCGAGTAAACGCGGTGGCTGTGTCATGAGTGGTGACCTTTATGCCCGAATACCATTGAGTAAGAGCTCAATCGCACGTTGTGCAAGTTGTTGTTGCTCTAGATTGGTCAACCCTTGAAAGGAAGTCCTTAAAATCGCTGTAATCATGGCGTAATCTTGGGTAGTCAAATCGGGGCGACATACGCCGTGCTGTATGGCTTGATCAATCAAAGGTTGTAAAATCGCATTGCGGCGCGCGTAGATATCGACCATGACGGGATCATCACGCTCAATCACCCGCCAATATTCCATCAGTGCGGTTAAATAGGGCAAGTTATAAACATGGTTTTCAATTAAACGAATAAAACCATCTTCATACTGAGAAAACGCTGCCGCACGAACAGCGAGACGTTCCAAAGCTTGTTCCATGAGTGCAATCACCAAGGCACGACGGTCATCAAAATTACGATAAAACGTCGCCCGCCCGACATTGGCTGCATCAATGATCATTTGTAAGGGAGCATTGATTCCGTGTGTACGAAAAACCTGAACCGCAGCTTCGAGCAATTCCTCACGGTTTTGTGCAGCACGCTGTTGACGACTGGTCATGGTGATTATTTCATTTGATTTGGGAGTGCTATTATTTAACGGACAAAAGTGTCCGTTGTAAATATTCCATCCTGTAAGATTTTGTAAATTACTTTGTCTTTTTCTAATTTAATCTAATTTCGATAAGAAATAGGCGACTCGAAAACGTCATCTGCAACCTGCATGGTGTAAATAACATAATGTTTTATTCGCTATATTTGAATAAATCCAAGGAATGAACAGGTTTTGCAGATGACAATGGTTTTGCCTACTTTTGTCGAAACAAAAGTAGGGCGAGCCGCAGGCTGATGAAGAAATTGAATAAAACAAGATAAGACTCCGACAAGATGGTTTCTTCAATACGTCGGATAAATATTTAAATCGAATTTTGGTTAGCTTAAATCATTTATATTATTGTTTTATTTATGAATGATTGATATTTATTATAAATAAAAAAATACGTACAGAACCCTCATTTGGCTAGATAAGAGTTGTAACAAAGTCGATAGGATTGGAAAAATAAAAGTGATATGCTGAAAGCACAATAATGATAAATGAGGGGATATGATGAAAACCTTATCTACCCTAGTATTGGTTTTATTGCTCACTCAGCTAACCGCGTGTGATGCAAAAAAGGATTTGAATCAGCCTAGAACTGAGGCTCGTACCATGATTATTGGTGGTGTTCCTGTGCATGATCGTGACTATAAACTTCCATCACAAGAAATGGCTTTTGATCAGAAAACGCCTACACAGGCTGATGCCTACTAAGATGTAAAATAGGGAGGCATATTGTCAGTACATGGTGGTGCAAGGTGCGATGTGCAGTATAAAAGATGCATTGTGCTACGTCAGATTTGTGAAAATGTGAAGTAGACGTCTTACTTCCTGCAAACGTTTGTTGAATTAAAGCCTTACAAACGTATAAAAGGCCTTGTACTCGCCCAATATGCCCAAACTGTTGTGGCTCAAATTGGTTAGATCAGTTCGATTTGCCAATTTGAAGCTTGAATCTCTAAGTTATTTTGCCTGAGTTGCTGGCTAATTGCATCAGCTTGTTTTTGCAAGTCTGCAACCGCTATGGTTTTAACCCAGCGAATTTCACTGGAACTATAACGACCATTTTCACGTCGTGAACTGTCGATGGCCTGTTGAATAATGCGATGCTGTTGAGTAAGCAAATCACGTGTGTTTAAAACACTGAGCATGGATTGGCCCGTGCTGGTTTTCGCTTGAGCATTGGTCGCATGAATTTTTTCAATCAGATGATGTAACTCTGTATTTACACTAAAGGCCTCACCCATCAGCGCATTAGGGTCTTCACTCAGTTCATCGCCTTCTTGGATCAAAACATTATTGTTGATCCGTTGCTGTAAAGAGGCGAGCTTGGTTTGTAAATCACTACGCAATAAAAGTGCTTCGGCGAGTTTCATAGTTTTATTTTTAAAATTTTAGATGAATCTTATACTGCATCTGTGCGATCAAAGCTTCAAATGAGTTTTGTAATTCGAAGAAGTGACATTTTGCTTAAAAGTGATAAGAGCACAGAAGCGTGCTCTTATCGCTATATATTCAAAACTTAGTGGAACACTGTTTCTAAAGCTTTCAAACCCACTTTTGGGTCAAGCAGACCATTGTAAATTTCAGGGATTTCACGTTCCACCCCAAAGAACTCATAAATGGCAAGCATCGCTCCACGAACTGAATATTCCACAGTAAAGACCACGTCATCTTCAATTTCCACAAACTGTCCAAGGAAAGCAAAGTTTTGTGAGCCTTGTGGAATCACTTGTGGACGATCCCCCGGTTTACGGCAGGCAAACAGGGCAGAGGCGTATGGCATCATGGCTGTAGTAACATCAGTCGTTGCTAAAACATGATCTAAAATGTCCTCAAAACCGAGTTGTTTAATCAGCTCTGTTAGAATTTCTTGCCCCGTGGCCTCGGACATTGGTTTTTTGATGTAATCGCCTATATGGTCAATTTGGAAACCGTAGCCCCATAAGGTATATAAACCTTCAGGTAAGTCGGCAAAGTGTGGCTGTGCGGGAACCACGATGGATAAATGCCAACCCGACTCGTACCAAGTCATCAGTGCGCCTGTACCCGGTTCATTGCCTGTATAGTCAATAATACGTTTAAGTAGCACGTCATCTTTCATGGTTAGTGTAAATGACTCCCACTTATGTTCATCGACATTGCCATAAAAAGTCATTGGACGGCCAAAGTCTGGGGCTTTTTGTGCCAGCGTTTCCCAAAGCGTCCAGCCATGATCTTCTCGATTACGAATGAGGGCAGGTACGTCATGATTACCACCATAACGCGAGTCTGCGGTAATAGAGCCTAAAGTGAAAATGGCTAAATCATTGGCTTTCAGATTAATTTGCTCTGTGCCTTCAGGCAATTGTACATATAGGCGGGAGGCATGGCGCTCTTGAGTTTCAGCATTGTTAATGAAGTCCGCATCTGTAACATAGTGTCCAAAACGCACATCGACACCTTGTGCGACTAGCCAACGCTGTAGAGGTAGAATCATTGAATCATATTGGTTGTATTTGGTGCGTTTCACACCTGCTAAAGTATGAATACGCGGTAGTTCTTGAATAAAACGCAAGAAATAGCGTCTTAATTCTGCTGCGCTGTGCCATTTTTGAAAAGCGAAAGTTGTGCGCCACATACGCCAGAAATTGGTTTCAAAAAAGGCCTCATCAAAAAACTCATCTATGCGGCGGCTGCCAATTTTTTCTTCTTTTGAAGCCAATAAGCGTAGCATTTGCGCACGATGTAGCGTATTCAGCCCAAGTTTTGCAGCATCTGCAATGACATGTTCCGCATCAATCAAACGTGCATTGGCATGGGTTTTCACTTTTTCATTAAACTCACGGCACTCTTCACGCACCGAAATGTCTGGATTTTCCAAAGATGGAATACTGGAAAATAAATCCCACAGGCATAGATACGTTTCATCAGTGAGCATCCGTCCGCCACGTGTCACCCAAGCTTGTGCGGCATGCGGGGTATGTCCACCGTCCATCGAGCCACCTGAAATATCGAGTTCTTCTAAAATATGGATATTTTTGGCAAGGACTTTGGCATCACGGATTGCAAATGCAGCAGCAGCCATACCTGCGATACCACCACCAATAATCCAAAGATGGGACTGTTGCGCGTCTAATGGGGTGCGCTTCTTATTTTGCATGGTTCACCTTTAATTATGATGTTAAAAACGATGAAGTAAAAAAATTGGTTTAGAAAAACCTTAAAAATAGTATGTCTTTTTATATATGAAAAATGTATGAAATGGGAAGCAATCCACTCATTATATTTTGTAATCAAAAATATGTAGATAATGGTTATTTTTAATACACATTTGTCTTTTTATTAAAATTGAATATGATCTAAATAATTGATGTTATTATTTTTTATGGAGTAATTACTCTATTGTGGGTATATTTTTTCTGTACGCGAAATGTGTTTGAAAATAGGCCATGTATTGATCATTAAAAGATATAATTGAATGGCGTAAAGCCTATACATTGAAATATAAACGTGAAAAATAATTGATAAAGTGAATATCGTAACAACCTTGTTTAGCGTAAAATCGTTGCTGATAAAATTCTCTCAACTTAGAGGTCACTCTTGGAATCATTATTGATTTTAGGCTCTATTACTTTGGCATTAATGTTAGGTGCTATTAGTCCTGGTCCAACATTTATTTATGTCGCCAAAAATTCAATTGCGATTTCACGTAAACATGGCTTATTTACTGCTTTAGGTACAGGCACAGGCGCTGCATTGTTTGGTTTGCTTGCAGTCATGGGGTTACAAGCAATTTTGTTGGCTGTACCGTCCGCTTATATTGCTTTGAAAGTTTTTGGCGGTTTGTACTTACTTTGGCTGGCTTATAAAATCATTAAACATGCTAAAGAACCGATGGAAGCTGTAAATGGTTCTGTAAAGACGATGAGTTATGTACAGGCTTTTCGGTTGGGGCTGATTACTCAGCTCAGTAATCCTAAAATTGCCATTATTCTTGCCAGTATTTTTACTGCACTTTTACCCAAAGAAATTCCAACTTATTTCTATGTGGTATTGCCGATGCTGTGCTTTTTTATTGATGCAGGTTGGTATTCGCTTGTGGCGGTGGCCTTGTCTGCGGAAAAGCCACGTCGTGTATATTTAAAGTTTAAGAAAGTATTTGATCGTGTTGCTGGGGCTGTGATGACGGGATTGGGTTTAAAACTTATTTTTGGAATGAAGTAACTGTTTGAGCTCAGGCTAACCCTCTCCAAAAATGAGAGGGTTTTTTATATTTCATCAATCCTTAAAATGCACAGGAATCCATTGATAGCTTTTACCATCTGCTGAATAAATGTGCCCAATGCCGGGGAATGGCAAGTGTGGTGCTGCAATGGTTTGCCCGCCTTTCGCATATTCAGCAAATTGCTTTAAGCGGGTTTGTACCGCTTTTTTCGGGTCGATATCATAATCAATTGCCGTTGTAGGTTTATCAAATTGCACGGTATGTGAGTGCACAATGTCACCAATAAAGACCACCGTTTCATCTTTAGTTTTTAACTCATAGCTAAAATGTCCGGGTGTATGCCCTGCGGTATTAATCACTTTAAAGCCCTGAACCTGATCGCCCAATTGATACGTTTTGAAGCGGTTTTTGGCTTGATAGGGTGCAATGGCTTGTTTAATTTTTTCAACAGTTCCTAAGTAGCCTGCTTGTTTTTCTTTCGGTAATTTAACAGCTTGTTTTGGATCTAACCAATATTTTGCTTCATCATTCGAGACATAAACCGTTGCATTGGGAAAGTTTGCTACTCCATTTTGGCTAATACCACACACATGGTCTGGGTGCAGGTGCGTCAGTAAGATGGTATCGACTTGCTCTGGTTGATAGCCAGATGCTTTTAAGTTGCTTAATACTGAACCCAAATGTGCACCAAAACAGCTAGCAGCGCCACTATCTACCAAAACCAGCGAATGACCTGTATTCACGAGGAAGGCATTGACAGAGGTTTGTACGCCTTTGGCTTGGTCGGCAGCGTATTTCTTTAAAATTTCATGCACATCTTTTTCTGGAGTGTTTTGAAAGAGTTTAGGCGACATGAAATTGGTGCCATCAAGCAGGGCAGTGATTTGGGTATTGCCGATTTGGTGGGAGTAGCCAGCGCTCCTTCTCCCTGTGGGATTAGATTGGGATGAGGGTTAAATAATTTAACTTTACATTTTTTATACAAATAAGTACGATCAAGAATTATCATAATTAGATGAAATAATGAGCAATACATACAACATTTACAGGCTAAAATTTGAAGAGCTCGATAATTTACTGAAAAAGATAAATTCCGTTGGTTTAGTTGAGCAGAAAACTCAAGTTTATGATAACTATGAAATGACTTTCTTCTTTTCAGAAAATATTGAAGGTAATGATGTTTGGTGGCATCAAACATATAAAACCTTCTTAAATCCACAAACTAAACCTCCTAAAAATATTTTTTACTTCGGTTTGCTAATCTGTAAGAATCAAGACGATCCTAAAGAGATCTATGCGGTAAGTTTAGGTAAATCTCATTTCTATTTATCAAAATTCATTCAATCAGATTTTGGAATTAGCCTAGCGATACGTATGGCTAATGAGCAGTCTATTCTTTTAAAGAAAAGTCGATATTTTACGGGAACCAAGCGTCATGATGTGTCTGCTTATGAAAAATTTAATAAAGATAGTTATGACTCAGGTGAATCAGTTGAGCACTTAAAATTAAAGGCCTCTAATACAGAAGTGTGGGGGGATAAAAATATAGTTTTTGCCGATTCTATTCAATTAGATGTAAGCAAAGAACCTAGTGAATTACCAAAAATATTAAATGATATTTCAGATAGTATGAAAGATGATGAAATTATTAGGTTGCCTAAATTAGATCTTGTATCAGATGAAATGTTGATTAATGAGCTTAATTCACTACTTTTAAATTCTATTGTTAATAGTGAGGGTAATGTTTGTATAGAAGAGATCAGCATATCAGGTATCAATATTATTTTTAGATTTAATGAGTGTAATTATGAGCTAATATTTAAAAAAGGTCGAAAAGAAGTTGCAAAACTTGATATTGGAAATAGCTTAAATATTGTAGAAATTTCAAGCTTTGTAAAAGAAAACAATATAAGTAATCTTGATGAAATAAAAGTAAGATTCACACGAGAAGAAAGTAATCAATACACTAAAGATTTAAAAGAAATTTTAGATTTTTATAAAGAATATGAAGAATCCAACTATTTTCTAAAAAATGGCAAGTGGTTTAAATTTAACCAAAACTTTATGGAATATTTAAAGAAATCCTTAGTCGGAATTGAGCTTGTTAATGCACATGACTTGATTGAACATGAATATTTAGATTGGAAGTCACAAAAAGATAATGAAATAGCTAACGGTACTAATCTTGATAAATTAACATATCGTGAATATTATTTTAACAAAAAAATGAGTGATGAAAATGGATATGAATTATTAGATCGTCAGTTAGAAATGATAAGATCGTTAGATCCAGATGGTAAAAAGTATAAAATAGAAGTAGCTGATTTGCTTAAAGATAATGAAATAATTTCGGTGAAAATTACAACTAACACTCAGGATTTGATTTATAACATTGAACAATCGAAAAGTTCATTAGAACTAATTAAACAAAATCAAATTTCTGTTAATTGTGAATTAGAAGCAGTAGCTTTATGGATTGTTTATGAAAAGCCTATATCATCTATCATTGAAATAAATTCTATTCAATTTTTGTTAGCACTTGATTCATGGAAAAAACGTGTACAGTTTTTTGGGTTAAAACCTAGAGTTTATATTTCTCAGCATATTAAATGATAAAAAAAGCTCCTACAACGTAGAGGCTTTTTTATGTCAGATTAAAAAATCTTAAGAAACTTTATCACCAGCTTTAGCACCAGATTCAGGTGAAATCACCCAAACACCTTCGCCATTACCCGCTGCGAGTACCATACCGTTAGAAATACCAAAACGCATTTTACGAGGTGCAAGGTTAGCGACCATCACTACCAATTTGCCTTTTAAATCTTCTGGCTGATAGAACTCACGAATACCACTAAATACATTACGTGGCTCAGCTTCACCTACATTTAAAGTGAGTTGAAGTAATTTATCCGAACCTTCAACAGTTACAGCTTCTAAAACTTCAGCTACACGTAGGTCAACTTTCATAAAGTCTTCAATACCAATCACTTCTGCCTCGCCCACTTTAGGTTCAGGCTTTTTCTCGGCTTTTTTCTCTTTTTTCTTTTCAACTTTTACAGGTTCAGCTGCAGCAGCTAAAGAATCTTTCGATGCATCCACCATTGCCGCAACCGCTTTAGGGTCTACACGTTGCATCAATGCTTGGAATTGAGCAATTTCATGATCAACCAATGCCGTTTGAGCAGAAGCAAAGTCAAAGTTATCTAACTTTAAGAACGCTTGCACTTGAGCTGCTAAGGTTGGAAGTACAGGTGCAAGGTACACAGCCAATTGACGGAACAGGTTAATCCCGACCGAACATACATCGTGTACTTGTTGCTCTTCGCCTTCAATTTTCGCTAAAGCCCAAGGTTTTTTCTCATCAATATATTGGTTGGCTTTATCTGCAAGTGCCATGATTTCACGAATCGCAGCAGAGAACTCACGTGCTTCGTATGCTTTCGCAATTGAGTCGCCCGCATCAATAAAGCTTTGAACCAATTCAGGCTCTGCACAAGTTGCTGATAATTTATTATCAAACTTGGTATTGATGAATTTTGCACAACGGCTGGCAATATTCACCACTTTACCAACCAAGTCAGAGTTTACTTTCTGAACGAAATCATCCAAGTTTAAATCAGAGTCTTCAACTTTATCTGACAGTTTAGATGCGAAGTAATAACGTAAGTACTCAGGGTTTAAGTACTCTAAATACGTTTCAGCCTTGATGAATGTACCGCGAGACTTCGACATCTTCTGACCATTCACCGTCAAGAAACCATTGACGAATAAACCCGATGGCGTACGGTAGTTTGCACCTTCAAGCATTGCAGGCCAGAACAGCGCATGGAAGTAAACAATGTCTTTACCAATGAAGTGATAAACTTCTTTGTCAGAGTCTTTCTTCCAAAAGTCGTCAAAACTTAAATCAGGACGTTTAGTCTTGATGTAGTTTTCAAAACTCGACATATAACCAATCGGCGCATCGACCCAAACATAGAAATATTTGTTCGGCGCATCTGGAATTTCAAAACCGAAATACGGTGCATCACGTGAAATATCCCAGTCTGATAAACCTGCTTCAAACCATTCATCCAGTTTATTGGCAATCGAAACTGGTAAGCGACCTTGGTCACGCGTCCATTTTTGTAAATATTCTGAGAAATTCGGCAGTTTAAAGAAGTAATGATCTGAAGATTTCTCTACAGGCGTGGCGCCACTTAAAGTCGATTTTGGGTTTAAAAGCTCAGTTGCGTTGTAAGTTGTACCGCAGACTTCGCACGCATCACCGTACTGGTCTTCCGACTTACATTTTGGGCATGTGCCTTTAATGAAACGATCAGAGAGGAACATGCCTTTTTCAGGATCAAAAAGCTGATTTACAGGGCGAATTGCAATATTGCCTGCTTCACGGTTCTTAATATAAATCTCGGAAGAGCGGGCTTTGTTTTCATCACTATTGGTCGAATCATAATGATCGAAATGTACACCGAAACCGTCAAAGTCACGAATGTGCTCTTTTTGTACGTTGGCAATTTGATCTTCAGGTGAAATACCATTTGCTTCGGCACGTAGCATGATGGCTGTACCGTGAGCATCGTCCGCACATACATAAGTCACATCGTGTCCCATTGCACGCATGGCACGAACCCAAATATCTGCTTGGATATAACCGAGTAAGTGTCCCATATGGATGGGGCCATTGGCGTATGGTAGGGCGTTAGTGACTAAAATATTACGCACGGATATGACTCTCTCATTCGTATTTTATATAAGGTCAACGATTTTACCTTAGATAGCCACGACTTGCACAAGTGAATCGGTGAAAAGTTTTCAAATGAGGCTAAAGCTTGTATGAATTGAGCACTAGATTGAGCATCAATCATTAATTTGAGCAAGACAGTGAAAAAATAATCGGAAATACGTGGTTTAAAACGGCATAAAACAGTTTGTTCATCTTTTCATGAAAGATTGAATGGATTGTTCAAAACTCAAATTATGCAGCTTAAAACTAATGTGTATTTTCTCTATATTCATGCGCCAATAACAGCGATAATACGTGGATTCAGCCCGTTTTTAAGAGTATGCCGTCCATGATTGACGATGATTTTGATTTCGAACCCGTGACCCGAATTCCGCAAAATCCACAAGCGACTAAATTACTGGGCAATCAACTTTTACAACAAGCTGAACACTACCTTGCTTCAATGGGCAGTCGAGCACATGCACAATTGGTCGAGTCACTCCGTCAGCTCGAGTCTGAAGATCCGTACTTTGCAATCATGGCCGATCAGCTTGAGTATGAAAGTGATGAACCAATCGCCAATGACGTGCTCAATCTGTTGTTTTTCTGGCAAATGGCCAATGAAAAAGAAGCGGATATTACTGAGTTTCAATTGCCCGATTTAATTCAAGCGGACTATTTCCAAACAACTTTGCTTGAAGCTTATGATGCAATGGAGTTGGGGGCATTCCAAGCCCAACGCCGCAGCGTGATTGAAGAAACTTTAAAGCTGTATCAACAGCAGTGTTATGCAGGTTGTATTACGGTTCTTTATGGTCAAATTGAAGGGATTTTGACGGATGCCCTAGTTGAGCATGGTTATTTACAGCAAAATCAAACCAAGTTTGTCGATGTCTATAAAATCGTGCCGGGCTTGAAAGGCCATGAAGTCAAAAGCCTGTGGCATAAAGTCAAAATTGCCAGTGAAATCAATCCGTATTTCTTGAGCCTTGAAGCATTGAAAATGGATGCGAGTTCTAGTGTCACCGCCAGCCGTCATAATATGGTACACGGTGCGGACGTGACCCATTTCACTCAAGCACGCAGTTTCATTTTGTTTATTTGGCTGTTTGCAGTAATCAGTTTTATCAGTACTTTAAAGCGTTAGTTTGTTCCGTATAAAAGTATAGGATGGATCTAAAATTGATGCATCCTGTACATCTATTGTTTCTAAATGATGCAAATGACGTCAGCACTTAAAAAGCAAGGTATAACTCTGAGTTAAGCAAAATTTTAAATACGATAGAGGGCTGTGACATGACGAATGATAATAAACTCGATGATTTAAAAACCAAAGCGACTGAACTGAGTGAAGACTTAAAGTTAAAAGCTGAAGCGGCAAAACTTGAAGGTGAGAAAGTGCTGGAAGATGTTAAGCATCACGCCACTGAAGCCAAGCTTGATGCTGAAAAGCAACTGACTGACTTAAAAGAGAATGTAGAAGAAAGTAAAGCTGAAGCTAATGCAGCCTTTGAGCAAAAGTTGGAGTCTGCACAAGCCAAAGCTGAGCATGCGAAGCAAGTCGCCCAGGAAAAATTAGATCATTTTAAAGTTGAAGCAGGACATAAACTGGATGAGGCTAAACTTAAAGCTACAGAGCTAAAGCATGAGGCTGAAATTAAATTGGAAGAGTTTAAGGTGCAAGCCACTGAAAAGTTTGACGAATTGAAAAAGAAAGCCACAGAAACACTGCAAAAGTTTAAAAAAGACGACCAAGCTTAATGTTATCTAGTTAGCCGACTGTTATAACTTAAATGTTACTGCACAGACTGTGTATATGATGCAGGGTCTGTGTCTAAATTAAACCATGTAATACTTTGAATTTGGTTATTCACGGTACGAATGGTATAGCGAAAGTTTTGTATTTCATAGATATATACTGTTTCCATAGGGCTGTTGGGAGCAGTGCTTAGCGGTTTAGATACCATTGAAGTCGGTGACAAGTTGATTTTTTTCTGCATGTCCTGAACTTGGTCACCTATGGTCACGGTTTGACTCGTAGGAGTCCTAAACGAGTTGGTTGATGTATCGGCAAAACTTAGGCCCGACAGCAAATAAGCGCAAATAAAAGCGATCCCCCATTTCATTGTTTTTCTCCATATAGCTTCATTATAGACCAACAGAATATAGGTATTTTGCTATGCAAAAACATCACCTTAAATGGTGAGATGAGTCGAAAATTACAATTCTTTACGTTCAAGTTTGAAACAATTCACTGATTTTACTTTGAATGTTCTAGAGCTAAATATTAGCGTTTGACAGGATTACTAATAAAAAAACCAACTGATTTGGTAGGAATACTGGTTTTCATGGCATATTCTATGAAGACTTAACTTAACCTCTCTAAGTTTTGTGGTTAAACTATAGCACTCAGCTGTGAACTCGAATTTGGAGCAAATATATGTCGTGGCTTTCTTCTCTTAAATCTGTTTTTTCTCCTGCGCAGGAGGTAAAGGAAGAAGAAATCCAAACAGTGCTGCAAAATTATATCTTGCCCAATTCAAACAATGCTTTAAAAGACCGCATTACTCAAGTGAATGTGCAAGGCAATATCCTGCAAATTACCCTGAATACTTTTCCTGCTGAAGCAGATGATTTACAGCAGATCCATGATGACTTGGCAGTTGCATTTGAAGCGTGTGGTATCAAAGAATTAAATATGCATGTGATTCAGCAAAAAACTGGGCATAAAGAAAAATCTGGTGGCTGCGGACATCAACACGCTGAAGGTGAGAGCTGTTCAAGCCAATCAAAACAGGCAGCGCCGAAAAGCAATTTACCGCCAGTGATTGATGCCTCAGACTCAATACCTAAAGCTGTTGAACAATCGGTTGAAGCTGATCCAAACAATCCACCGATTCAAAAAGCAGCGCCACAACAGCGTGATGTGCCTAAGCATCCACGTATTCAAAATGTGATTTTGGTATCCTCAGGCAAGGGTGGCGTAGGTAAATCGACCACCACCGTAAACCTTGCACTTGCTTTGCAAAAGCTCGGCTTAAAAGTGGGGGTCTTAGATGCTGATATTTATGGTCCGAGTATTCCGACCATGTTGGGCAATGCGGGTAAAACGCCGATGATTGAAGCGGAAAATTTTGTACCCTTAGATGCCTATGGTTTAGCAGTGTTATCAATTGGGCATTTAACGGGTGATCATAATACTCCTGTGGCTTGGCGTGGGCCAAAAGCGACAGGGGCATTGATGCAACTGTTCAATCAAACCTTATGGCCTGACTTAGATGTCTTAATGATTGATATGCCACCGGGTACAGGCGATATTCAGTTGACCCTTGCGCAGCGTATTCCTGTGACAGGTGCAGTGATTGTGACTACACCTCAAAACGTGGCACTTATGGATGCCACCAAAGGCATTGAATTATTTAATCGCGTACACATTCCAGTCATGGGTGTAGTGGAAAATATGTCGACCCATATTTGCTCAAATTGTGGATTTGAAGAGCAAATTTTTGGTACGGGTGGTGGTGATAAACTGTCTGAGCAATATGCTATTCCGCTTTTGGGACGTTTGCCTTTAAATGTACAAATCCGTGAAAATGCAGATGCAGGGAAGCCTTCGGTTCTAGTTGAAGACAGTGCAGCAGACAGCTATATGCAAATTGCTGAAAAAATTGTAGCAGCATTGCCGAGAGCTGAAAAAGACCAAACCCGTATTTTTTAAATTAAGCCTCAATAAAAAAAGCCCAACCTGATGAGTTGGGCTTTTTTGCTTTTTAGGATAGTGAATAGGGCTGATTTTGTTTTTTGGCTTGCAAAATATTAATGCTAGTCACCATCAAAATCCCAATAATATCAGTCACAGTTTCAGGGATAATCATACATAAAGCACCTGCACCTAAGAACATCCGCTAAAACCAGTTCAAACCAATTTTAAAGGAACTTTCAACTGTAACCCCCAGCGCTAAAATACCGACCACAGAGATAAAGACAATACTCACAATCGTGGTCCATACAGGGAATATGAACTCATGTGTCTGGACGTGTCGCCTCCAGAGTTTTATGTGCCCACTGTAAGGTATTTTCCTTTTAAACCGTCAATGTTTTATGCCTGAGGTTTTGATGTCAAGATTTGCCGATAGTTTGGATATAAAGTATAAGTTTTATTATAAATTTCAAACAACAAGTTGATGTTAATTACATTACATGGAGCAGATGCACCATCTGTCGCGATGTTGACTAATTTGTTTTGTAATTTGCTCGAAGCTTGTGCACTGGCTTCTGTTGTAGTGGAACGTACTGGAATGGTTTTATTGTTTTTGAACGTGTTTCGAGACTTATAAGGACAGTCGAGAATAGCATGAGCTGAGTTTGTCTTTTATACAATTTCCTCGTTTTATTATCTTCAACGCCATTCACTTGGCTCTTTTATCCTTGACTTCACGTGATCAGATTGATGAATAAAAATACGCATTATTTAAAAACTAATTGATTAAAAATCATTTGAATAGTTTTTTTTCATTAGTCATGTCCATTTGATTTATAAAACCATTGATTCAAAATAAGAATAAAATCTATGACTTCATATTTATGAAAGCTAGATTTGGTACAGGTTTTAGGCTTGATTTGTGCTAATTGTTGAATAAAAATTAAAAAAGTGTTATCTCGGTTCACTAAATTCGATTGCTTTCATTGAGGGGACTTATTAATCTTATAAGAATACATCTGTGGGTCTGTGAATATGATCACTTGGTTTTTTATTGGTTTAGTCATAACCATTCTTTTGACCCCAGGACCGACCAATACCTTACTTGCTTCATCTGGCATTCAAGTGGGTATCCGTAAGTCATTGCGGCTTATTCCTGCAGAAGCTTTTGGCTATCTCATCTCAATCACAGCATGGGGTTTTCTCATTGGAAAAGTGTCTACACACTTACCATTGTTACCCACTATTTTAAAGCTGTTTAGTGCGAGCTATATTATCTATTTGGCCATTAAATTATGGCGTACAGCAGATGTCGAGGTTAGCTTTAATCAGCCAACCATTCGTGCACGAGAGCTTTTTTGCGCAACTTTGCTTAACCCGAAAGCCTTATTATTTGCTTCAGCCATTTTTCCAACCATTGCTTGGACAAATATGGATTATTATTTGTCGCACATGTCGATTTTTTTGATTTTGATTATACCGATTGCCTTTTTTTGGACATTTATTGGCTCAATTTTAGCAACCAATAAAATTCGTTGGCTGAATCAATGCAACTTACAAAAAACTGCGTCGATTGTATTGATGACCTTTTCAATTCCATTGGGATATTCTGCGATTTTAAGCCTTTAATTTGAAGATTAAAGACAGAAACTTTGCGAACATAGATGTGCTTATTTTCATTGAAAGCGATTTCAGTTAAAGTACAACGCAATTATTGAAATTAAGATTTTTGGAAAGAATAAATGGCTATTAAGTCTGATCGTTGGATTCGCGAAATGAGCGAAAAACACGGCATGATCGAACCGTATGCAGAAAACCAAGTTCGTTTAGATGAAAATGGTCAAAAACTCATTTCTTATGGCGTATCAAGCTATGGTTATGATGTTCGTTGTGCACGTGAATTTAAAGTTTTTACCAATGTTCACTCGGCAATTGTAGATCCAAAAAACTTTGATGATAAAAGTTTTATCGACATTGAAGCTGATGTTTGTATTATTCCACCGAACTCATTTGCTTTAGCACGTACCGTTGAGTATTTCCGTATTCCACGTAATGTGTTGACCGTGTGTTTGGGTAAATCAACCTATGCACGTTGCGGTATTATCGTAAACGTGACACCGCTTGAGCCTGAGTGGGAAGGTCATGTTACTTTAGAGTTCTCGAACACAACGAATCTACCTGCACGTATTTACGCGGGTGAGGGTGTGGCACAGATGTTGTTCTTCGAATCTGACGAAGTGTGTGAAACGTCGTATAAAGACCGTGGTGGTAAGTACCAAGGGCAAACAGGTGTGACTTTGCCGAAGACCTAAGTTTTTGATATATAAGAAAGCGGATCATTGATCCGCTTTTTTTATGTCAATTCATTCATCGGAAAATAAATATTATCGGACAGTTGGTTTTGCATTTAGTGTGAGTTTCAGCATAATAAATTAAGAATTTAAGGTGCTTTGGTTGACGCAAATAAAAATTATAGTGCGCAAAGTAGAATGCCAAGCAAAGGATGCAGTACATAAAAGATGCGGAGCATCAAATAATAAGGATGGTCGAGATGACGAATCGTATTTATTCTACAGGGCTTAAAAAATCCTGTTTAGCTAGTCTTGTCGGACTTATGTTGACGCAGTCTACTTTTGCGCTTGAGTCACTCTCAGATGAACATCTAGCGGATACTACAGGTGAGGGCATTGCATTACTTCCTGAAAATTTTAAAATGGTCTTTCAGGGACCTAATGATATGTCGACAGCCTCGAGTTATAATCGAGGCGTTGCTAATCCACAACAGTATGATACAGGCTTTATTCGGATTATTCCGATCGGTGAAAATTATTCTAAGTATACAAATGCCGATGATCTGACCACGAAGCGAACCAAGGCTGATATTTTCATTTATGGTTTAGCTCTTTCAAAATCTGATAATAATGCCAACAGTCGTTTTAGCAATCAGGGCTTCACATGGGGAAGTGACGTTAACCCTTGGTTATTTCGTGCAGGAACTGCTACGGGCATTAAACAATTTCAACAGTCAAATGCAAGTGCTGATGTGAGTTTTCTGGGGCTAGAGGCCCCTTTGGCGACAGTTTTGGCCAGTGAAACAGATAACAATATTAAATTAGGCTTATGGTTAGATGCCTTTTCTCGGAGTTGGAATTCTCAAAATAAAGTCGATCCGATTACTGGTGCGCCAACGACAACAAATGCGGCAGCTGATCCTGATTTGAGGGTAGACCAACGCATTCGTTTGCAAGCGGTTGCCAATGGGTTAAGTCTAAATGGTTCACAAATACATTTATTTCAGACACAAGCATCTGCCCTAGATCAACAAAACAAGACTTTTGGGATGGCGAGCTTACTTCGGATTAATACGAATGATGATCCATCAGGGCTGGTTTATGAAAATACCGATGCGAATAAATCGTTGTTAAACTCCAAAGCATTTCGAATCAGCACAGCTACAACCAATGATGGTACTGCTGTTACTCCTGCTTTAGATCGTTCACTGGCTCCTATCTTTGATGCGAGTGAGGGGCTTTATTTATACAGTCCTAACATTAATTTGGTTTTGGGGAATATGTACCAACCTTTTGTTGTTGGTTCTGAAGGGCGAAATATTATTCTTGAAGTTACCCGTATACCCAAAGTTCCAGAGATATATAAACAGATTTATACCTATTATCCAGATGTGGAAGGTGGAACCAGTACTGAATATAAAGGCTCAACTTGTAATGTAGCGTATTGTGGTTCAAATATCGTACAAACAGGTGCAGGCTCTACAGCTGTCAATTATCAAGGGAATAATGCAACACACAGCAGTATTTCAATCGGTAGCGTGACACGCGATCCAACCAGCAACACCTTAAAAGCCAATACAGCGACCAATTCTACAGGTGTGGTATTTCGTGGAACAGGAACAGCAACACCTGTGAACTTGGGTTCTGTGGCTATTGATGGTGTGTTGATTCAGCATTTTAAAATTAAGACTACAGGTTTGTAGGGGACTGACATGATTAAAAAAATATGTATAGCCATGTTGATCTCTAGTCCGATGTTATCTCAAGCTGGCTTGGTTGACCTGGATAATACTGAATTGGTGGGTGTTACTGGTCAGGGAGGGGCGGATTTAAGCTTAACACTCTCGATTAACCATCAATATGCCAATGACATGAGTCTTAATTCTATCTCTAAGACTAATGGAGTTGATGCGAATGGGCGAGCAATTGTGACTGAAGCATATTATCAAATGCGAGCAAACCAAGACTGTGCTTTATTAGAACTCTGCCGTATAGCGATTTCCCCAAATAATCATAAAGAAAATGGGCAGCAAAAATGGCTGGTATTTAAGCAATTTCAAGGAACGATGCAAATTGATAAATTTTCACTGGAAGGGACTACACTTCTGAATAGAGATGGAAAACCACAAACTGCGATGCTACTCAAGTTTTTTGATGATAAACCATTAAAAATCCGTAATTTGGGCTTTGCTAGTCTTTCAGTTGAAAGTGGTGATCAGGGCTATTTTAATACCGCAACCTACAATGGCTATGGCACGACCAAATCAGTACCCAACTTCGACAAAGGCCAAGAGCAAGGGTTTATGGGGCTCAATGTACATGGGAATTTGCACCTAGATGGAAATCTAAAAATCTTTAGCTATAACTGTTCAGGTACTGCGAGTAGTCGCTGCTAGTCATAAAGTTTCAAAAGGATATTGAAATGCATAAAATAATAAAATTAAACCTTCTGACACTATGCATTTGCGCGGCGAATCAAAGCTATGCATTACAGGCTTTAAATGACCAAACTTTAAGTGATGTGACTGGTCAAGATGGCATTTCTATTACGCACGAAGCATCAAAAATTCAGATTAAGCAACTAAATTGGGTTGACCCAGCAGAAGTTGGCCAGATGCCCGTCAAAACAGGCTTACACAATATAGAGATTAAAGCTGCTAATGGTTATAACAATATTCAATCTAAACTTGATTTCGATGTTGGAACTACACAATTAGCCAATGGTACACAAGGTGTGGGCATACAGCTTTCTGCCAGTGTATCGCCATTTACCGCAACTGCTGCTCAAATTATGTTGGTATGTTCGCCGAATTGTGCAACAGGTGAAACCGATCAAAATTTAGGAAGCTTGAAGTTATCAACCATTTCACCTTTTGAAGTGTATTTAACCACGACAAATGGCTTATTCAACCGTGATTCGAAAGCACATTTAGATTTTAAATTACAAAATGCCAGTATCAGTTATGGGCAGGGTGATCAAAATTTAACTTTGAAAGATTTGAACTTTAATTTATCGGCAGATGGCTATTTATATATTGATGACGCTGAAGGTATTGTACTCACATCCAAAGGGAGTCTTGGTGATAATCTTATTGTGCTTGGGCGTGTTGAAGATAAGACCGATGTGCATGGGAGTCGCAGTGGTACTGCAACAAACCCTGGTTTAAATGTTGATATGCGCTATGGTTCAGAAAACTCAACTCAACGAAATTTAATTCGAATCGGAGCATCGGGGGCATTAACGAATGGCAAGATTGCGTTTAATGCAGATCAGACTGGTATTGCTAAGTTTAATACGGTCAATCGGATTAATGGCAATGTTCAAGAAAGTGAGACTACAGCATCTACGGGTTATGCTTTTAAAAATGTGGGTGGTGTGCATTTAAACGTTGCAGCCGATTTTACGCGTACGGGAAATAGTTTACTTGGAGCTGTAGCACCAACCACATTTGAATTGGGACATACGGGAACTGGTAGTTATGCTATTGAGTTTTCAAACTTAGCGCCACTCAATGTACGTACATCTACTGATCCTAACTCAGCTTTAACGAGTCAAAATGCTTATATTGATTTTGGTCAGATTTATATTAATAACATTCGTTCTAATGCTATGGGCTTTGTGATTAATGATCAAATCAAGAATATATTGGGCGCACAAAATTATGAGCTGACATACAACCCTTCACCGACAGCGAATGCATCAAACATGGCATTTATTGCCGTGCGTGGGATGGATTTTCAAGCGATTGCCCGTAAAGCACGGTTTATTTCAGATAATTCAATCGCGGTGAATAACACTAATGAGGGAACATGGGGCTTAGGCATTCCAATTTATAACTTGAATGCTAATGCTGCTTTTTTTGCAAAGAAATATACCAATACTGCTGGAACTGTTAAGGACGGCTTAGGATACGACATTGCGGTATCGACAGACGGTTATGGGGAAGATAGTCAGGGTAATCCGAAAACAACGTCTATTATTGTGATTGATGGTGCCATGAGTCAGCATGGCGAAGAGGTGAACTACTATGCAGGCTTAAGAAATATTGATTCATATTTTAAAGCCAATGGTGTTATTGGTTTTAATGAGAATGAGATCTATATCAAAGCAGATAATTTATTATTTGCTGCCAGTGCAGAAATAGCAATCGGTCAACTCCCTGGGTCCTTATATAACTGTCCAGCAGGTGTAAGCACTTGTGCTAAAGAAGTCGTTCCGATTAATAATTTTTCTCGAAAAGAAGATGTACTGACGTCTATTGCATTTATGTTGGATGGTAAAGGTGAGCTTTTCATTATTCCGGGGCTTGAGGCGATAGGTGGAACTCCTCAGACCAATTATTTGTCATTTAAATCAAATTTTGAATTTAATACTTTAAGTAGCTTAGATCAGAGTAATGAAAATAAGAAAGGGAGTTTTATTAGTTTAAGCAATACGGACAGTAATGGGACAACCTCTAAAACCTCTAGTATTAACTTGAATAAAATGCAAGGTCACTTAGGTTTTAATGGAAAAATTCACATGCAAAAGGATTCAGTTGTCATCGACAACCAAGTGCAATTTAACCATAAGGCATTAGTGGGTGGACAAGGGGCTGCTTTTAGAGCAGAAGTTGCACTGTCTCCAACGGGAACAATGCAGAAAGTTGCAGATATTGCCATTACGGGTGGAGCTATGCGTAGCACATTGGGTATTACTCCTCGATAAAAAGAAAGACAAGGAATAAGTAAGATGAATAAGTCTTTAATCTCAGTTTTGATTACTGCAACTTTGGGTTTGAGTCAAAGTTATGCGATGACTGCTTTAAATGATGAGGAACTTTCAGAAATTGAAGGCCAATCTTTGATTAATCTCGAGTTTCAGCAGGGGACAAATACAACAGATGCACAAGGGAAAACATATAATCAATCAAACATTGGTTTTTATAAGTTGGCTCTTAGTGCAGAAATGGAATTGAATGCCAATATTAAAAAGCTACAATTGGGCTGTGGTGGTGATAATAATGCAATTCGCGCGAGTAGCTGTGATATTGATATAGATCATATTTCACTGAGTGGACTTCCTGATAACTCAAACTATACCGCTGATGAGCGTGCAGCAACTTCTGCATTAATTACAAATCCATTTATTCAATTCGCTATTAAAAACCCGACTTCTGCTGCCACACGTGAAGTACTGGGTTTTCGTTTGAGTGCTGAAAAGATTAAAGGCTTAATGACACTTGGTACGGAAAATAGTGCGACACCGAATGGCATTAATACATTTAGTGGCTATATGAAAACCAAAACTGCAACAGGCACAGCTGTGACTGAAGCCCGCAGTATGACCTATGCAGATACCAATTTAACAATAAATGGGGTCGTTGAAGGACGACTCTTTGGTAGCAGTTCGGGGACTACATGCCAAGATGGCTTCTTAGATCCGTGTCAAAGTATTTCCTATACCTCTAATAATTATAATTTAAACTTATCTTCTACTTCGGCGCCTTTTACTATTAACTCTACAATTGTATCTGGAACTCGAATGAAAGACGTGACTTTGAAAGGCAGTGGTACAGTTGGTCAAATTGACTTTAGCGGACAACTAACCGCGAAGGTATTAGGTCTATTAAATTTAGATAAACAAGTCTCAGGTAATATTACAGGCCTGAAAACGGACATTACTGTAAATCAAAGTCTGGGTTTAATTCATGCATTATATTTAAATAATCCTGCTTCATTGTCCTTACAATCTCAAGATGTTTTATGGACTGGAGCTGCCGTCGGAGCAAATAAGGGTTGGTGGTTAGCGATGGAAGATGAAGTGGAACTAGGCAGTTTAAGCCCAACGACTAAAGTGGCGATCACCAATGAAGTTCTAAAACAAACCATTGCGGGAATTAATAAAGACTTGACTGATAATCCACGAAATTGTGGCAATCTTTTGACAGGATGTGTTGGTGGTTCTGCGCTTGTTGTTGGTAATGTGCCTATGACGACTACATTGGATTTTCCATTGACTAACTTAACCTTGCAGGGGCAAAATTTTAGGCCAAACTGTTATGGCGGATTAAAGTTTTGCTAAAAACTAAATTGCAAAAAAATCCCGCAACCTGTGCGGGATTTCTAATTTCGAAATTATTTTGTAATTTTTTCGAGTAATTCTTCTTTCGAAATATTTACAGAGTCTGCATCACGACGGCCTTTATATTCAAAGGTACCTGCATCTAGGCCTTTTTCACCAATTACAATGCGATGAGGAATGCCTGTAAGCTCAAGATCGGAGAATTTTACGCCTGGACGTTCGTTACGGTCATCCAGTAAAACATCGAAACCTGCTGCTGTAAGTTCAGTGTATAAAGCTTCAGCTGCTTCCAGCGTCCGTGGAGATTTATGGGCGTTCATTGGCACAATCGCAATTTCAAATGGTGCAATGGCTGTAGGCCAAATAATCCCTTTTTCATCAAAATTTTGCTCAATTGCTGAAGCAACTACGCGCGTAACTCCAATACCGTAACAACCCATGGTTACAGTGAATGGTTTACCATCTTCGCCTAGAACTTTACAGCCTAAAGCTTCTGAATATTTTTGACCTAATTGGAAGATATGACCTACTTCGATACCACGTTTGATTTGTAGCGTACCTTTACCATCTGGTGATGGATCGCCTTCAACTACATTACGGAGGTCATAAACCTCAGTAAACTGTGCGTCACGCTCCCAATTGAGACCTGTAACGTGTTTATCCAATTCATTTGCACCTGCAACGAAGTCAGAAAGAACAGATGCAGCACGGTCAACAATTACAGTTAAGCCTTTTTCAACTAAACCTTGTGGTCCACAGAAACCTGCTGTTAAACCAAGTGTAGCAAGTTGTTCTTCAGTTGCGAAAGTTAATGGAGAGGCAATGCGCGGGTGTTTCTCAGCTTTAATTTCATTTAACTCGTGATCACCACGTAAGAACAAGGCTACAACTGGTGTTGCTTGGCCTTCTTCAGTTACGATCCCTTGAACGAGTAAGGCTTTAACGGAGTGAGCTGGATCAGATTTTAAGAAGTTTGATACATCTGCAATAGTTTTTTGATTTGGTGTATCAACCACTTCCAAAGCTTGAGTTGGAGCAGCACGTTCGCCCACTAAAACAGCTTCAGCCATCTCAATATTCGCTGCATAGTCTGATTCAGTTGAGAAAGCGATATCATCTTCACCACTTGATGCCAACACGTGGAACTCATGAGAGCCTGAACCGCCAATAGAGCCTGTATCGGCTTGGACTGGGCGAAAATCTAAACCTAAACGGGTAAAGATTTTACAGTATGCATCATACATGATGTCATAGGTTTCTTGCAGTGATTCTTGGTTTGCATGGAAAGAATAAGCATCTTTCATGATGAATTCACGTGAACGCATTACACCAAAACGTGGACGAATTTCATCACGAAATTTGGTTTGGACTTGATAGAAGTTTGCTGGTAATTGTTTGTAGCTTTTGAGTTCATTACGCGCAAGATCGGTAATCACTTCTTCGTGTGTCGGACCAAGAACAAACGGGTTGCCATGACGGTCGTTAAAACGCAAGAGCTCAGGGCCGTATTGGACATAACGACCTGATTCTTCCCATAATGCAGCAGGTTGCGTTACGGGCATGAAAACTTCCAGTGAACCCGCTTTGTTCATTTCTTCACGAACGATCGCTGCAACTTTATTTAATACGCGAACGCCCATCGGCAGCCAAGTATATAAACCTGAAGCCAATTTACGAATCATCCCAGCACGTAGCATCAGTTGATGTGAAATCACTTCTGCGTCATTTGGGGTTTCTCTTAACGTTGCAAATAAAAAGCGACTCGCGCGCATGGAAACTGTCCTAAAATTTTAAACTTTGAAAGTCAAAGAGTATACAATGAAAAATGAAGCGACATGTTGATGTCACCTCAGAGAAATGCGGATTATTATGACATGATTTTATGTACTTGACGCAGCATAAGGTTCTTAAAGTTATCTAAAGAAGTGCAGATCATAGAAAGGATTACTGAGGTAAATAGCAAGAGTGGAATGATACGGCCAATCACTGGATATGCCATTGATATATGATTCAGTATTTGGCCTTAACCTGAACGTGAGAGGAGGATTCACTTCGACTATCGTTCATTGGGAGAGGCTTTTAAGAGTATTTGTGCTGTAGTCATCGTGAACGCAATGATTGACCGCTTATTAATCATAAGTTCAATTTTTGAGTTGGTAGAGTAAAGAGATCAGCAGGGTAAACATTGAGCAATAAGTATAATCATGCCTGAGTTGGAATGAAAAATAGAGATACTTTTATAGCTTATGATCCTTTTACCACAATATTGTCTTTATTAAATAAAGTCCTTATATCAAGTGCAATTATTCAAATGTTTTTAAGCGAGCAATAATTCTGTCGTATTCGGCTTTTGTACTACGGTAGTTACTTTGTAATGACTGTATTTGCTCTTTTTTCATCACAATATTTTTTGAATTATAATCAAGCATATCTTGTAGTGGTTTTGGATTACTTTTACCTTTACGCATATTTTCTTTTTCTTGGCGTAAAAAACCAATTCGGTCATTTTGTAATTGCTTTAGTTCATCTTGTTGAAATTTAATTTGTTTTAAAATATATGAAAGTGCCGTATTCCGTTTTTCTGTTGCTACTTGACTGTTGGTATAAGCACGTTTTAGTTTTAGATCAGCATCCCGTTGCTTTGCAGCGATAGCTCCTTGGGGTGCGTATTGTGCATCTTTTTTGGCGTTGTATGGCCGTGCCCGTTGAATCACTTGCATATTCGTATCGAGTGCTTCATATCCATATCTAATATGATCCGGTGTCACCGTACTACTAACATTGGCGATACCTTTACTATCGTAATAACGATACCAGACTGCTTTAGGCGGATCGGCCATGACCATGATGCTTTGTACACTAAGCAAAGTCAGTAAAATGACTTTTGCAGTCATCATTTTTTTCACGATCAAAGCAAGTTTGTAATTAAACTCCCTAAGCATTGATACCCCCATTTAAAGTTGACTAAATTACTTATTTAAAAGCAATAAATGGTGCTATATTAGTCCTAAATTTAGGAATAAAAAATATAATCAGTCAAAAAAAAATCGACGTGTGTCGGAAAGTGTGAAGCCGTTCTTAAAAAGGAGATGAAGTGTGGTTTTATGCTGAAACTGTTCGTTGAAAATATAAGTAAATATATGTTAAAAGTGTACGTAACTTGTAAAACGTCTACGAATCTGTTTCTACAAACATTCTAAAAATGGGAAGGGTCATATTAAATGGACGATAAATTCCAGAATCTTAAAGTGATGGTCATTGATGATTCAAAAACTATTCGTCGCACAGCCGAAACATTATTACAACGCGAAGGTTGTGAGGTTGTGACTGCTGTAGATGGTTTTGAAGCATTGTCAAAAATTGCAGAAGCAAATCCTGATATTGTATTTGTCGACATCATGATGCCGCGTCTAGATGGCTATCAAACATGTGCATTAATCAAGAATTCACAGAATTATCAAAACATTCCTGTCGTGATGCTCTCTAGCAAAGATGGTCTATTTGACCAAGCCAAAGGGCGTGTCGTAGGTTCAGAT
This sequence comes from Acinetobacter sp. WCHAc060042, assembly GCF_003231195.1. Classification (NCBI taxonomy): domain Bacteria; kingdom Pseudomonadati; phylum Pseudomonadota; class Gammaproteobacteria; order Moraxellales; family Moraxellaceae; genus Acinetobacter; species Acinetobacter sp. WCHAc060042. Next base: position 21,720 of record NZ_QKVN01000007.1, on the reverse strand, counting down.
GAATATTTAACAAAGCCATTTAGTAAAGATGAATTATTAAATGCGATTCGTAACCACGTTTCGGCATAAATAATATAAGTGTAATTGGGGAAATTTATGGCACGTATTTTAATTGTGGATGACTCACCTACTGAAACATTCCGCTTTAAAGAAATTTTGGGGAAGCACGGTTTTGAGGTGATTGAAGCGTCAAATGGTGCAGATGGTGTGACCATGGCACAGGCAGAACTTCCTGATCTAGTGTTGATGGATGTGGTGATGCCAGGCGTCAATGGTTTCCAGGCAACACGTCAAATTGCGCGTGGTGCAACCACAAAACACATTCCTGTGGTGATTGTCAGTACTAAAGATCAGGCAACTGACCGTGTATGGGGTAAGCGTCAGGGGGCATGTGATTATTTGACTAAGCCTGTTGATGAAAACCAATTGATTGATGTGATTAAGCAACACCTGAATGCAGGATAAGCTCTATGGCAGCAAATGGATTTATCGAATTACTTCGACTTGCTAAACGTGGCAATAAAAACTACGTTTCAAACGAAAATGAGGTAAACCGCTGGTCGGGCATTGCTTTTGAAATGATGGGGCAATATTTTGTTGCTCCATTAGGTGAGGTGGCAGAGGTTATTTATCCTCCGAAATATACTTTAGTGCCAAATACCCAACCTTGGGTTGTCGGTTTGGCAAATATTCGAGGACGTTTACTCTCTGTTGCTGACTTGGCGCATTACATGTCGGGGCATCGTAGTACGTATTCACCAACTCAAAAAGTACTCTGTATAAGTCACAATGACCACTATGTCGGTTTAGTTGTAGATCAGGTTCTGGGGATTCAGCACTTTAATAAGAAGAGTTTTTTTTCTAAGCATGATGATTTAGATCAAAACTTAAAAGAATATTGCCAAGGGTATTTCCATCAACATAACCAACAATGGCATGTTTTCTTATTCAGTCGCTTATTAGACAATCCAAAGTATATGAACGCATCTATAAAATTTATAAATTAATATCATTGTCGCGCACGAAAATATAAGGGCGTAAATCGGGGAGAAGCTGCATGGGCTTTAAACTTAAAAAGAAAAATACAGATGGAAGCACGAACCGCTCAGGTGGAAATGCTTTAGTAGCAAAAATTCAATCGCAGACGGAACAGTTTTCACGTGTATTTGGTGATAGTGAAAAGTCCAAGCCATTAATTTTGGGTGCAGCATTTTGTATTGTTTTAGCAATTTTCCTACTGTTGTACCTATTCTATAGCGTACCGCGAAATAACGAATTTACCCGTAGTGTGGGTGAGTTACGACTTTTATCTCAAACCATTTCACGTCAAGCGACAGAAGCTACAGCATCAGGTACGCCTGAAGCGATTAAAAAATTGACCGAATCGCAAAAGTCGTTTGCTGAAAACCTAGAAATTGTTAAAGATATTCATGCAAGTACAGATGCGCTACGTGAAGTAGATGCGCAGTGGACGAAAGTTTCTGCAAATATTGATTTAATTGCATCACAACAAAAAATTATTAATCAATTGTATGATACCAACATCGCAATTAGTGAAACAATTCCTGGTATTCAGGCCGAATATAACTTAATGGTTGACCAAATGGCACGTCAAAATGTGCCAGCCAACCAAGTCGTGATTGCAAAGAACCAAGTATTCATTGCTGAACGTATTCTTCGTTCGATTGGTTCGGTATTGACGGGTTCAGACAACTCACGTGAATCTGCAGATGACTTTAGCTCAGATACAGAAACTTTCGCTTCTTACCTAAATGCGCAGTTAAATGGCAGTGCTGACTTAGGTGTGGAACGGATTAATGATCCTGAAATGCGCGACTCTCTAACCAGTATTCAGTCTGAATATGATGATGTATTGAAATCTGCAGCGGCAACAGTACTAAAAAACTCATCTCAAATCGTTAAAGTACGTCAAGCATCATCATCTATTTTTGAACAATCAGACACGTTACTAACCAATTTGAATAAGTTGTCAGGTGGTACTGGTTTAGCGATTGCGATTCCTGCATTGGGTCTAATTTTAGCGTTGATCGCATTCTTGTTCTGTGTATTCAAATTACTTGTACTTCGTGGCGAGTCAGATAAAAAACGTGTATCACGTCTTCAAGATGAATATGACCGTAACCAAAACGCGATTCTACGTTTGCTGGATGAGATTGCCGACCTTGCAGATGGTGACTTACGTTCGCATGCGACAGTATCTGAAGACTTTACAGGTGCCATTGCTGACTCCATTAACTTTGCGATTGACCAGTTACGTGACCTAGTATCTCGTATTACAGAAACTTCTCAAGAGGTTGCGCAATATACGGCAAGTACACAAGGTATTACTAACCAGTTGGCAGAAGCATCAGAACACCAAGCGCAAGAAATTGCGGGCGCATCTGCTGCGATTAATGAAATGGCAATGTCCATTGACCAAGTATCTTCGAATGCTGAAGAGTCAGCCGTGGTAGCAGAACGTTCTGTACAAATTGCAGCAAATGGTGCTGATGTTGTAAACCGTTCAATTGAAGGTATGGATATCATTCGTGAACAGATTCAAGAAACCTCTAAACGTATTAAGCGTTTGGGTGAGTCTTCTCAAGAAATTGGTAACATCGTTGCCTTAATTAACGATATTGCAGACCAAACGAACATCTTGGCTTTAAACGCAGCGATCCAAGCATCTATGGCTGGTGAAGCAGGCCGTGGTTTCGCCGTGGTTGCAGATGAAGTACAGCGTCTTGCAGAACGTTCAGCTTCAGCGACAAAGCAAATTGAAACACTGGTAAAAACGATTCAGACCGATACCAACGAAGCTGTAATTTCAATGGAGCAAACCACGTCTGAGGTTGTACGCGGTGCCAACTTGTCTAAAGATGCTGGTGTTGCACTGGATGAGATTCAGAACGTATCAGGTAACTTGGCGAAATTGATTGCAAGCATTTCTGATGCTGCAAAACTTCAGTCAGCGTCTGCAGGTCATATTGCAACGACGATGAATGTCGTACAAGAAATTACCTCACAAACAACGAGTGCGACTTTCGATACAGCACGTTCGGTATCCGAACTTGCCAACATGGCAGAAGCATTACGTGAGTCTGTAACTGACTTTAAATTACCTGATTAAGCATTTGCTTTGGGGGAGGCATGTGACTCAAAATTTGAGTGGCATGCCGAAATCAGGATATCACATCAGCTTAAACCGGCTTTGTCTACAAAGTCAGGTTTCTGGTGATGGTTATAATGAAGTTTATGCACCTGTTTTGGGTAGCTGACAACGCAAGAAGCCTAGCTATGAAAGAAATATTAAAACATTTAGTTGAAACGACAACGCTTCCGGAAGATAGTTATCTAGATCAAGATGCAGAAATTCTTGAAATTTTTGTTGAAGAAATTGAAGAAATTTTCGTTGAATTAGATCCATTATTCGAAAAGTGGTACGCTGAACCAACACATCAAGAGACATTGGTGAGTATTCGTCGTCATTTCCACACCTTAAAAGGGTCTGGTCGGATGGTGGGAGCAAAGTCAGCTGGCGAAACCGCATGGGCAGTTGAAGATACCTTGAATCGTGTGATTTCAGGTGTAGTGCCCATCTCTGCCACAATTCAGAAATTTGCTAAAACAGTATTTAAAATTTATCAATATAAACTGTATCCCATTTTTAAGAATGTCGAACAAACTGAGCTAGATTTGCGACCTCTCGTCTTAATTGGTCAACAGTTACAGCAAAATCAGAGTTTAGAACCTGCCTTAGAAGAGCTCCTACAGTTATCTAATCATTTAAATGATTATGATGTATTAACAGGGTTGGAGCTTGGTGATGCTGAAGGCATTGAGCGTGTCGTTGAATTTGAAGAGGCTGCAATCAATTCTGATCATCCGGAACACGAAGTTCTTGAGGAAACATTGTCGATCTTCATTGAAGAAGCGGAAGATCACTTAGAGACGATTGATCAATTCCTAAATGCTGATGAAACTAAAGTACAAGATTACAATGGGTTAATCCGTGCCTTACATACTTTGCGTGGTAGCTCGTCTATGGCGCAAATTGAGCATGTATTTAATGCTAGCTCAAAAGTTGAAAATCTATTTAAAACACTGGTGCAAGAAGAAATTGTTTCAACCTCTAAGGAAATTTCGTTACTCACCCAGTATGCCGAATTTGTACGTGATTATTTACATGTTCTTGGGCGTGGTAGTAACGAGCAGCTTGAAGTCATTTATTCAACTTTTAGTACGGCTTGGGATAACTATGGCTTTAGTCTTGAAGAGATAGATAATGAACTGAACCCTCAAGGGATGGTTTCAAAATTAATCGAATTAAATATTGATCTTTTACTGGATACAGAATTTGAGTTTGATCAGCGTGCAAAAGCAGAGTATCCAGAATATATTCAGCACTTGAGTGAGCAAGCGAAACAACTGGTAGAATTTACAAATAACCGTGCTGCACAAGGGATTCATGAGTTTACCTCTGAGTTGTATGCAAGTTATCAAGCCTTACTGGAAAAGCCAGAATTACTCAATGTGGATTATGCGTATGAGTTATTTGGTCAGGCACATCAAGAGTTTATCCACTTATTCGATACCTTAGCTGCTGGTCAACGTGTCATCCTTACCGATGATGTTTATAAAGTGTTGAATGATTTAGCAGCCTTTGTACAACAAGATATAGAATCTGTAGAAGCTGCAACGGTAGAGCCAGTTGATGAAGGCATTGTAGCGAGCAATACGTCTCAACCAAGTTTTGATCTTGCACAAATTTCGCAACAGATTGCGTCCGATCATCAGTACAAACAATCGAACACTTCAAATACTGACTTTGATGATGATTTACTGGATATCTTCTTAGAAGAAGCCGAAGAATTATTGATGGGTATGGACCAAGATCTTAATACTTGGTCTAAAAATGGCAATGATACAACTGCACTCAATAATTTAATGCGTTATTTGCATACCTTAAAAGGTGGTGCAAATATGATTTCTGCATCATTTATTGGTTCAATTGCGCATGAATTAGAATCTATTTATGAGCGTGTGATTCGTCAGCAAATTCAAACAACACCACAGTTGATTAGCATCATTCGTTTGGTGCAGGATGATGTCGCAGACCGTATTCAAGTTATTCGAACAGAGAAAGTCGATTATCCAGCCACAGCAACCATCAATGTCTTACACAATATCCAAAGTTTGGTTGATGGTACGGTTGTGACGGCTACTGAACCTCTAGCTGAGGCAATTGCATCGGTTGAGGATGTGGCTGTGCAGACCAGCGATGATGAGACTTCATTGACGATGGATTTTGATGCAGAAACTTTCCCTGAGAACGAAGCACTTCCTTTGGGTGAATCAATTACACTTGATGCAGACTTGTCTGTGCCAGTTGAATCAGGTGAAGTGCTCGCGTCTGAGCAATTTGTTGCTATAACTACGGATGAAACTGACGATACAAGTATTTCATCAATTGTTGAAGAAACTTTCTTGGAAGAGGCTGAAGAAATTTTAGCGTCCACCGATGGCTTACTGAAGCAATGGACTGAACAGCGTAGTGACCGTAGTGTGTTACTTCAATTACAACGTGCTGCCCACAGTTTAAAAGGTGGCGCACGTATGGCAGAGAACGAACCAGTTGCTGCAATTGCTTATGAACTTGAAACAATTTTTGAGCAATTTGCGGTACATAATTTTAGTTCTAATGTTTATGACCCATTATTGCAAACTGCGTTTGTCTGGTTGAAGCAAGCCATCTTCAAACGTGATTTTAGTAATTATGATGGTCTGAAAAATAGTTTGGCATCTGTTGACTATGTCGATGTTATTGCCCAATTGCCGACGCGTGTAACGCAAATAGATTTGCTCAATGCAGCGCCAAGTTTTGAGTTTGTACAGGGTGATGGCACTGAACCGCCAGCTATGATGGGTGAGTGGAAAGAAACAACTCACTTGGATAGTGGTAATGAGATGATTCGTATCTCAGCCGATTTGGTTGAGAAAATGATTGATTTATCAGGTGAAAATGCGATTAACCGTTCGCGTATTGAGATGGACTTAGGTCAACTTGGCAATACCTTAAACGAGATGGAACTTGCCATTAAACGTTTGGCTGATCAGTTGCGTCGAATGGAAGGTGAGCTTGAGAGCCAAATTATCGCGAAGCATGGTTCTGAGAATTCGCGTTATACAGACTTTGACCCATTGGAAATGGACCAATATTCATCGTTGAATCAATTATCTAAATCTCTCGCTGAGTCAGCTTCGGATTTGGTTGACTTTAAGAGCACTTTGGCTGAGAAAATTCGTGATGCTGAAGGCTTGTTATTACAACAGTCACGCATTCAGGCAGAAATCCAAGAAAGTTTAATGCGTACGCGTTTGGTTCCATTCTCACGTATGCTGCCGCGCTTACAACGTATTGTGCGTCAGACGGCATCGACTTTGAACCGTCCGACAGACTTGATCGTACACAATACAGAAGGTGAATTAGACCGTACTATTCTTGAGCGGTTGGTTACGCCTTTTGAGCACATGTTGCGTAACGCGATTGACCACGGTATTGAAGATGCGGAACAGCGTATTGCTGCGAAAAAATCAGTGACTGGTCAAATTGAACTCAACATTAGCCGCCAAGGAACAGATGTTATCGTTACCTTCAAAGATGATGGTAAGGGTATTGATGAAAGTACGATCAAAGCCAAAGCATTAAACTTAGGCCTAATTAAAGCCGACCAAGTACTAGATAAACAGGAGATTTTACAGTTTATCTTCCACCCTGGATTCAGTACGGCTAAAGAAGTGACGCAAATTTCTGGCCGTGGTGTAGGTCTTGATGTTGTACAAAGTGAAATTAAGGCGCTAGGTGGGCATGTTACTGTTGAATCGGAAATTGGCTCTGGCACAGCCTTCATTATTCGCGTACCGACCACGGTTGCGGTGAGCGATGCCCTGATGGTGAAAGCAGGTGATCAACAATATGCGATTCCATTGGCACAGATTGACCGTATTGTACGTATTGCTCCAACGGCTTTAGATACTTATTTCCATAGTAAAGATGACCAATTCAAAATTGATGGTGTAAATTATAAACTACGTTATCTCTCTGAGTTCTTGTCTAATCAGCCGATTCCTCGTTTGAGTAATATTGGTCATTCACTACCAGTACTTTTAATTAAAGGGAACAGTGGACAAACGATTGCATTATTGGTTGATCAGTTGATTGGTTCGCGTGCACAAATTGTTGTAAAACCAATCGGTCAACAGTTTGCAAGCATCGGTGCAATTGCGGGTGCGACGATTCTTGGTGATGGACATGTTTGTTTGATTCTAGACGGTCAGAATATTGCACGTCAGATCCTCAGTACTAAGCGTGTAACGCATGCAACAGATCAACGTGATTTTGGTCGCCATCAAGATACACGCCGATTAGTCATGATTGTGGATGACTCAGTCACGGTGCGTAAGGTAACGTCACGTTTATTGGAGCGACAAGGCTTTGATATTGTGACAGCAAAAGACGGTGTCGATGCTATGGAGCAACTCGAGAATGTTAAACCAGACTTGATGTTACTGGATATTGAGATGCCGCGTATGGATGGTTTCGAAGTGACCAACTTGGTACGTCACCATGAAATTCATCAGAACTTACCAATCATTATGATTACATCACGTACGGGTGAAAAACACCGTGAACGTGCTTTCAGCTTGGGTGTGACGCACTACATGGGCAAACCATTCCAAGAAGCAGAATTACTTGCCAACATTCAGCAGTTACTTGCTGAAAAGCAGGGGTAAATAAATGAATGCAAATGTTTCAAAGACCATGAATGAGCAAATCAGCCAGCAAGAGTTGCAATATCTGATTACGGTATCAACAGGTTTTATTGATGCTTATATCATTGAATGCCATGGAAAAAATTCCATGTTATTACCACAAAATATTGTACTGTCTGCACTCGATAGTGATACGCAGGTTAAAACTGTAGAGTGGCATGATCTACATCTACCCGTCTATGCCGTGAATCGTCCTGAACAGACGGAAGGTGTGGCATTGGTGATTGAAGGAGATGATGCGTCTCAACGTTTTGCTTTAATGTGTAATGAGATGCCGAAGTCGATTCGTTTACGTATTTCTGAAATTGTAGATGATGAAACGCCAGCGAATGACCCTGCAGTGTTCCAACTAGTACGTATGGGTGAAGAGTTGTATCACATCCCTAATTTAAATCAAATTCAGGCAAGTTTAGGTTTATCTACTTAAATCTGTACTCAATAAAAAAGGAACTCATCTGAGTTCCTTTTTTATTGAAAGTCTTATGCTAAAAGCCCTTCTAAAATTTGTTCGTAAATTTCAGCAAGTGGTTCTAGGTCCGCGACATTCACATGTTCATCAATTTGGTGGATGCTGGCATTTAAAACGCCAAGTTCAAGAACTTGTGCACCTGTAGGAGCAATAAAACGACCATCAGATGTACCACCAGAGGTCGAAAGTTCAGTTTCAACTCCAGTTACATTACGTATGGCATTTTTCGCAGAGTTGACCAGTTCACCAACAGGGGTGAGGAAAGGTAAACCTGAATGTGTCCATTTGATGTCGTAATCTAAACCATGACGGTCTAAAAGCTCTAAAACACGTGCTTTCAACTCTTCTGCGGTTACTTCTGTTGAATAGCGGAAATTGAAAGTTACGGTCATCGTTCCAGGAACAACATTGGTCGCACCTGTACCTGCTTGAATATTAGATACTTGAAAAGAAGTTGCAGGGAAGTATTCGTTACCTTGATCCCATACGGTATCGCAAAGTTCTGCAACGGCTTTAGATGCCATATGAATCGGGTTAATCGCAAGGTGTGGGTAAGCCACGTGACCTTGCTTTCCTTTGACTGTCAAGACGGCATTTAATGAACCACGACGACCATTTTTGACAATATCACCTAATTGATGGGTACTTGATGGTTCACCGACCAAGCACCAAGTCATTTTTTCATTGCGTGCTTCTAATGTTTCAATCACTTTAACTGTGCCGTTAATAGATGGACCTTCCTCATCAGAAGTAATCAGAAATGCAATCGACCCTTTGTGGTCAGGGTGCTTTGCAACAAAACGTTCAGAGGCAACCACCATAGCTGCTAAAGCCGTTTTCATGTCTGCACTACCACGTCCGTAGAGTTTACCATCACGAATTTCAGGGGCAAATGGATCGGAGTTCCATGCGTCTAAATTGCCTGTAGGAACGACATCAGTATGTCCTGCAAAACAAAATACAGGAGACTCAGTGCCTTTGCGCGCCCATAAATTATCAACATCATCAAAACGCATAGATTCAATATTGAAGCCAATTTTTTCTAAGCGTTCAGCCATAATATTTTGACAGTTGTGGTCAACTGGAGTAACCGATGGCTGGCGTAAAAGTTGGAGGCTTAAATCGAGAGTAGCAGAAGAGGTCATGCGCATTTCAGAGTCAATAAAACAGTCGGCACTATAATAGGCGATTAATGTCTAGAATGCGAAACTTAGCAATAAAAAAACCTTATCGAAACGATAAGGTCTATGTGGGTTTAGAACAGATTATAATTTATCGGCAGTCTTATCTGCAGAGTTGGTCACAGCATCTCCCACTTTGGATACATCTTTACCCACGCCAGCAACTGTATTACAGCCCGTTAAAACAAAAAGCATCACAAGTGAACCAGCAATAATTTTCTTCATGTTTATCTCCAAAATTTTTGGTGTTGTCATCAAATGATTCTGTTCTGATGTTTTATAAGGTTAAAAAATAAACATATTAAAATGTAGCAGTGTTTTACATGAAATAGGTAACTATATGTAGTCTTATGTATATTTGTATAAAGTAACTTCTGCAAAATCAAGTAAAAATCAAACTCGAATTTCGGTACATATAAAACTGATTGTGTTGATTTTGTAAATACAATCCATTGGTCCACCAGTGGGCAGTGAGACTACTTGGCACAGCATTTGGGCAAATCCATTCTTGACGTTGTAGGCGGAAAAAATTTAAATCGGCCTTGGGAATGGTAGTCCCCCAAATTCCCAAGCGCCGGTCAGGATTGAGCCAATGTGGAAGAGAGTATTGGTTAAAATCACCAACATCCACGAAACTATTTTTTAAGGGTAGAAAGAGTTGTCCTTTTAAAACAGCATAGCGCATCTGAATGTCAGTATCTAAAGCTTGCTGGAATTGGAACTGTTTTTGAGTAAAGTGTTTTAGTTTGCGGTTTAAAGTATCAGTACGATTTAAACCGTACCATGTGGTTAGGCCCAGATCTGTTTCACCTAAATAATATTTCAACGCGACTTCCCAGTGCTCAACTTGATTGGTTTCAGTATTTTTAATTAGAAAATCGAGTTCACCTATAGTACGTGAACCATCAATGATTTGAATACTATGCCCCAATAACACGTATGCATGATAGCGATGATCCAGTAACCAAAACCACATGAACATTTCAAAGCGCAGACCTAGACGGGTACTTTTCAGTTGAACCATAAAGTCTTCAAGTTCTTTCGGGTCTTGATCGAGCTGTTTAAGGCGAGGTAAATAGGTTTGAAAGTGCTGTTGCCAGATCTGTGAGGGATGAAAATGAAAAGTATGTTGTATATCGAGTTCTAACGGCAACGCAGACAAAATGTTTGGACTTGCTACAGCAAAAGCCAACTGACGAACCAATGGATGTTTAAATTGGAGCCACGGTTCAAACAATTGATGCTGTGAAATGAGATGCATGTGTGAGCCTTAAAAAAGAAGCGAAATATGCAGAAGGACAACGGATAAATCCAAAAAACACTTTATACTACCGCAATTCAGTGTTTAGGAAAGTGGTATGAAAACGTTGTTTTGGCGTTGTTTAGTGGTGATCTTTGTCATCCTAGGCTTTATCGGCGCGCTTTTGCCGGGTATGCCAACAACTGTTTTTTTAATCTTAGCTGCATGGGCTGCATCCAAAGGTTGGCCACAAATGGATGCTTGGTTGCTGAATCATCCGAAATACGGAGCAACATTAAGGGCATGGCGTGCCAATGGGACTGTACCACGTAAGGCGAAATGGTTTGCCAGTATCATGATGTTGATCAGTGGGGTGATTATGCTCTTTACCAATGCGCCATTTTTAGTCAAATTATTTACCAATACCACTATGTTAATTGTTGCAATATGGCTATGGCTACGCCCTGAACCAAATACGTTGATAGATAAAAAACAAATAGAGGACAACTGATGTCTTATGTGATTGCTGATGCAGACGTCTTGATTGATCTAGCTGAACAGACTTTAACACTGCCTAAAAAGAATAAATTTTATCTGATCTCATCGGGGAAAAATGGCATTGGCGAAACTGAAAATAGTGGTAAAACCCCACGGGGTTGGCATTGTATTGCTGAAAAGCATGGCGCTGAGCAACCACAAAATGCTGTTTTTATTGCTCGAAAGCCGACAGGGGAGGTTTATAATCCCAATTTGGCGGCTCAGTTTCCAGAACGGGATTGGATTTTATCTCGGATTTTATGGTTGAGTGGTTTAGAAGAAGGCTTTAATCGCGGGGAAGGATGCGATACCTATCAACGTTATATCTATATTCATGGAACGCCTGATACCGAGCCAATGGGGATGCCGATGTCACATGGCTGTATTCGTATGCGTAATGCTGATGTTATGGAATTATTTGAGCTGATTGATTGCAATGCATTGGTTTATATTTCCGAACATAAACTTGAAATTTAAAATGTGGATTAAAAATAAACAAAGTGATTTTACTGAATACTATTAGGCTTAATTCAAAAGGCTAAAACTTAACAAAACTGCGTGATTTAGCCAAAATGACTGGCATGTTTAAGAAAATAAATTAGACGAATCTGTTAAATAACATACAGAAAATCCTTGTTTTTATACCATTTGACCTATTTTTTAATCACTCGATTGTAAAAAAACGAAAACAGGCCGAAAAGCGTTTGACAGCCTGTAAAGATTCTCTATAATGCACCTCACAAACGATAAAGACGTTAAGGGCGCTTAGCTCAGTTGGTAGAGCGTCTGCCTTACAAGCAGAATGTCGGCGGTTCGATCCCGTCAGCGCCCACCAAGCCTTTACGTTAAAGATCTTACGTGCAGCGGTAGTTCAGTTGGTTAGAATACCGGCCTGTCACGCCGGGGGTCGCGGGTTCGAGCCCCGTCCGCTGCGCCACTTAAGATTTTTAATATTGTTTGTACCACATTAGTGACTTTGTGTAAGTGCAGCGGTAGTTCAGTTGGTTAGAATACCGGCCTGTCACGCCGGGGGTCGCGGGTTCGAGCCCCGTCCGCTGCGCCATTTATACAAAATCCTTAATGAGGGCGCTTAGCTCAGTTGGTAGAGCGTCTGCCTTACAAGCAGAATGTCGGCGGTTCGATCCCGTCAGCGCCCACCAGATTTTTTGCGATGCAGCGGTAGTTCAGTTGGTTAGAATACCGGCCTGTCACGCCGGGGGTCGCGGGTTCGAGCCCCGTCCGCTGCGCCATTCAAAGAATCAATTAAATTTAAGTTCCTGAGCTTAAATTTGAAAAATAAGACTGACAATCTTAAATCAGGGCGCTTAGCTCAGTTGGTAGAGCGTCTGCCTTACAAGCAGAATGTCGGCGGTTCGATCCCGTCAGCGCCCACCATATTCAAGCTGTAAAGCTTAATGACCCTAATTGCATTCGCAATTACCGTTGCAGCGGTAGTTCAGTTGGTTAGAATACCGGCCTGTCACGCCGGGGGTCGCGGGTTCGAGCCCCGTCCGCTGCGCCATTTCCTAGATCCCTTGTGCTAGTAAATGGAATCAAGCAAGATTTCTTTCTTGCATCATAAAAATAGCAATGCTATTTTTACTTCTCAAGGGCGCTTAGCTCAGTTGGTAGAGCGTCTGCCTTACAAGCAGAATGTCGGCGGTTCGATCCCGTCAGCGCCCACCATATTCCCTAGTCGTAAAAACCTTGCTTATCTCAAGCTGTTTTCATACACTTCTGTGCAATAATAATTTTAAAACATGACAGATTTATGAGAAATCCATATCAACGCAAAGCTGCATCTAAAAATCAAAATACTGCTTACGATCCTCTCCAAGTTTATCGCCTTTTTATTGAAACTATTGTGCATCAGGGCCATGTTTTGGCGTTGTATCATGATGGGTGGGCACTCTGTGCTACACCAACTGGACAGCGTTCATTTGCGATGTGGCAGAGTAAAGGCTTAGCACAGCTTTTAGTGAAAGATAATTGGGCGGGTTATGAAATTCAGAGTATTGGTTTAACGGACTTGGTTGAAAAAGTGATTCCTTTTTTACGTGTTGAAAATACGACAGTGTCGATGAATTTAACACCAGAAGGGCAGAATGTTTTGGTTGCTCCTGAAAAATTATTATTAGATATTAAAAATTATCTGTATCAGTTTTCGATACAAAAGCCTGATTTATTCAAGCAATTACAATTGCCTTCACCACGTCATATTCGTCTGCATTAATATATTGTTTTTAGTATTCGTTGAGTAACCAACCGCTAATAAAGGCAAAATACTCTCGTAGCCATGCATTATAGCGAGTTTCAAGTGGTGTTTTAGCACCGATCATGATGGGTGATTGATAACCTTGGCGAATTGCAATCGCACGACTACGTGGAATGTGGAAATCGCTGGTGACAATCGCAATCGGTTGTTCAATAGAGATATGTTGTTGAGCTAAAATCTTTTTGCTATTGAACAGGTTTAACTCTGTACTGGTACTTTGTTCTTCGGTGTAGATGCGATGGGCTGGAATATGGTGTTGATCCACCAAATATTGACGCATTGCGTTGGCCTCGCTGATGTTTTGCTGTGGAGATAGCCCACCACTTACAACAATAATAGTTTCTGGATATTGTTTTACGTAATGAGCTGCCTGATCTAAGCGACTGGCTAAAGTTGGACTCGGTTTACCGTGCTTTAGCCCACTGCCAAGAACTACAATAGCGGGTGCAGCGACATGAGGGGTATTTTGTTCATTTGAAAATTTTAAAAAGAGAAAGAAAATGGCTAAACTACAAATCCATAGCAAGAAAATAGCCCAAGTGTAACGCCATATTGATTGTCGGATTTTATTGGTTTGAATATAAGCCCTAAGCCTAGGGACGGTGAGTGCATAAATCAGCAGACCTAATCCAATAAACAAAGGCAGGAGAATGCCGAAATCAAAGCGGAGTTGTAAAATAAAATACAAGCCATCTGCGAAAAGTAATGAACCGATGACAAAACTAATGATTCTTTTTGATTTTTGCATGTAGGCTTGTGAGTTTAGGCTTTGCATGGATTTTAGCAAATTTATATATAAAAAAACCGAGCACTGTGGCTCGGTTTTCTCATCTTGATTTAATGTTTAATAAACATCACGACGGTAACGACCTTCTTGGCGGAGTTGATCTAATTTTTCTTCGCCTAAGATTTCTACCAATGCTGTATCAACATCAGTTGCCATCCCATTAATACTACCGCAGACATAAATGACGGCACCCTTTTCTACCCATGTTTTAAGCTCATGGGCTTGTTCAGTCAGTTTATGGTGTACATAAACTTTCTCTGCTTGATCTCGTGAGAATGCTAAATCTAAGCGTTGCAACATGCCTGTGGTTTGCCATGCTTCAATCGTACTTTGATAGAAGAAATCATGTTCACGCTGACGCTCACCAAAGATCAACCAGTTTTGAGTATAGTCTAGGCGGGTACGTGCATGGAGTAGACTCATTAAACCTGCGATGCCTGTGCCATTACCAATACAAATGATAGGACGGTTGTCATTGATCAAGTGGAAAGATTCATTGGTACGAATACGTAGTGCAATAGGTTGCTGAAGCTCGGCATGTCGGGTTAACCAACCTGAACCTAAGCCCAGTTCACCTTCTAAATCTTGCTGTTGGCGCACAACCAACCGTAACACTTGTTGGGTCGGTACACTTGCAATCGAGTATTCACGTGTAGGTAAAGGGCTCAACTGTTCCAGCAAATGTTCCAAATTGGCAAAAGGCTCAATCTCTGTGCTGAGGTTTTTATCCCAAAGTGCTTGCTCAATCGAAATAGCTAAGGATTCAACGATGCTCTGTGCTGCAATGTGATGCTTTTGCATAAATGCTTGGATACGTGCTGTGCTATTACCTGGTTGGATTTCAGCAATATCGCCTGCTTGCCATGTAACATCGAAGTTGGTTTTTAGCTCGATATTATAAGCATGTGCGCCAACACTGTTTGGATTGAGTACTTCACGTTGTGCCAAAGTCCATTGATCAAAGGTTTTATCAATATTCATGGCTTGAAGTTCAAGTTTAGTTGCAGAGGCAAGAGCACTATTCCAACGCTGAATATCGCTGTTGTCTGCATTATTGACTTCAATGGTTGCAAATAAAGTATGCGCTCCATTGGCTTTTAACCAATGGTCAATGCGATGCCCAAAACTACAATAGGAGTCAGGGTATTCTTGAGAGCCTAAAGCCAATACGGCATAGTGCAGGTGTGACAAATCCAAGGTTGTATTTAAAAATTTCTTTTCAAAACTACTGGCTAAGTCAGGTGCTTCACCCGTGCCATAAGTACTTGCAATAAAAAGTACTTGTTCGGCAGTTTTTAAGTCATCAAGCGTTAAGTGTTGTACCGCTTTTACGCTTACTGGCTGTCTTGCTTCTTGTAAGCTGGTTGCAGTACGCCAAGCGATTTGCTCAGAAACACCAGTTTGGGTTGCATAGGCAATTAGCCACGGTTTCGCATTTGGATCAACCGTAACATTCAACGCTCCACCACGTGCTTGCTGCGTTAGTTTCTTTTGTTTACGACGTTTCAGATAGAGCATCCACCCCGTTATAAAGAACAGTGGCATCATTAGTGATGCGAACATGGCAAAGAATTGATAAATTGGGCCAAAGAAGCTACCACGGTGTACAGGAAGCATACTGCTCATGATTTTTTCATTCAGCTTCTTCTCTTCATATAACTCCATTTTTTCAATTTTTGAAGTTTGATAATTAAAGACTGCTGAATTTCGCGCTCGCTCATGCTGTGGAATTGCATCTACAAATGAAAGTTCAAGTGTGCCATCTGGCTTTTTCGGAATATTTAAGGTCAGTGTTGAATAGTCGCGACCAACTTGTGCATTAAAGCCTGTCCATGTTTGGGTTAAAGCAATTTGCACTTGTTGAGGTGATAAGCCTTTATGCTCACCTTGCCCACGTTCGCCATGTGTAGCGTGCTCGCTTTGTGGGCCGCCACGACTTTGCTCACGTGACTCGCCACCACGAGCACCCGTTTGTTCGCCGCGTGGGCCTTGAACTACACCTGCATTTGGACGGGGGCCTTCTTGCATTTGTGCTTGTGGGCGTTCAACACCAAGCACTTTGAACATGCCATCGCGCCACCAATCATAGGACCAGTACAGCCCCGTACAGGCCAAGATGAGATAAAAAATCACCACCCAAGTGCCAACAACCGCATGTAAATCCCAAATGAAGTTGCGTCCTTTCAATTTAGGCTTAACAAAAAACCATTGTTTGATGGAGTGACGCTTGGGCCAACGGAGGTACAGACCACTCAATACAAAGAAGATGAGCATGAGGGTACAGGCACCTGTGATTTGCTTACCCACAGGACCGACTGTTAAAGTGCGGTGTAGTTGTTGAATAAAGTTAAAAAAATCACGACCTTTGATTTCGGGTAAAACTTCGGCGGTATATGGATTTACCATCATGTTATAGCCACGGCGTGCACCTTCTTTCGCAATATTAACTGTACTGGATGCAGTGGGCTCTTGAGCAATGGTAATACTGTTAATTTGGATGCTTGGATCATTCTTTTGGAAATACAGATACAACTCAGCAGGGGTTAATTTATTGTTTTGACTTGCTTGAACGGTATAGCTGCTAGGATTCATCCACTTTAAGATTTGCTGTTCATAAGAGTAGATGGCACCTGTGACACCCATAAGAGATAGAATGAGACCCGCAGTGATTCCCAAAAACCAATGCACTTGGAAAAATGTCTTTTTAAACATGGCTAGACTTGATCGTGAGCGATTTGTTGTGCGCGAATTATACCTGAAGATTGAGAAGATACTATGGATTTAGCAATTAATATTTATTCTCATTATCATTTATATTTAAAGGTTTAGGGTATAAAAAACCTCCCAAATAAGGAGGTTTTTTATAAAATAAAAAGCGATTAAAGCGGCTGAGCTTCACCCACAGTTTCTTTTAAATGCGTACGGATCGTATTAAATGAGAAGTTTTTACTATCCATGCGCTTTGGCAGGATGTAAGCACCTTCTTGGCCTTTCACCTTAAACTTAATCAATAAGAACTCAGGTGTGTTGTACCATTCATAAATATCTTTCCAACTGATTGCACCGACACCTTCCTGCATGCCCATTTGTTGGCGCATAACCAGACCATGAGGTTGTACACCTAAGCGAATGCCTTTAATTTCCTGTACTGGAAACTCATTCATTTTGCGTTTTACATACCATTCTAGGCCGAATTTACGGACCAGTAGATAGACTACAACACAGGCTATGGCAACCCAACAAAAAATTGTGGAATAGTTTTTAAGCAGAATTAAGCCGAGGATTGAAAGGGCAACGACTGCACCCATGATGATCCAGGCTTTCAGGCTGATTTTGTTTGTGCTACGCCAAATTTTTAATTGAGCATCGCGTTGTTCAGACTCAGTGATTTCATAGTTCACAGGCTGTAAAGTATAAGCGTATAAATTTTTCGCGGTCATAGTGAAAGTAACAGATTTAAAACTGCAAAAAGTTTAGCATTATTTAGAGCATTTCAGTGAGTATATTGTTCCAAAATCACCCAAATTATAATGAAGCTAATTCTGTAGCCTCGTGATCCCGTTCATGGCTCAAACTTTGCTTCAAACGACTGAATTGATTTAGGATGCTAAACATCAATGACAGCTGCTGCAAAATGATCAATGCTTTTTGATCTTCTTCATTATTTTGGCTTAAACGTTGACGAATGGTTTGAAGCATATTCTGTGCAGTTAAATCAGGCATTTCGTCACGTAGCAGTGCGCCTTGGATATTATCAAAAGCGCGATCCATCAATTCTAAAATTTGTGGGTCGTCAATTTTTTCACGATGTGCACCCAGTGCTGCAATATAACTGATAAAGGTATGATTGAGACACAGAAATTCAAATGCCAAACTTTTTTGAGTGGGGTCAAAGTCAGGCTCTGTGGCTAAAGTTGAAATGAGTGAAGCAACTTCGGCATCGGTATTGTGCGCTGCACGGCGAACAACGCGATAATTCAAGCCATTGTTGCGCCCAGATTTATACTGCTCAATTACTTCAGCCAAATAATTGCATTGCGCTGCAAGGGAGCGGTAAATGGTGCGGGGGAGACGACGAAATTTCCAATCGGGGAAAATAAAACTCACACCCAACCACGCTAGCCCACAGCCAATCAGGGTGTCAATCATCCGCGGAAGTGCCGCGGCGTAACCCATGCCATCTAAATTAAAGTTAATTAAAGCCAAAATAGTAATAAATCCAGTGGCTTGAGCATATTGTTTACTGCGAAGTTCGAAAAAGAGGACACCACTGATTACTAACATGACCAATTGGCCTTCAATGGATGGGACAAAATACAAGATGGCATAACCTAAAAGAATGCCCATCAATGTACCTATGATCCGCAAGCGCAAACGTCGTTTGGTGGCATTAAAGTTGGGTTGGCTGACAAATAAAGCGGTCAGTAAAATCCAATAACCATATTGAATATTGGTTACTTGAACAAAAATATAGCCGACCAAGAGCACAATCGAAACCCGTATTGCATGTCGAAATAGTACGGATTCAGGCGTGAGATTTTGTTTAATCCGCACCACAATGTCATCCCAACCTTTGAGGTCATCATCTTTAAGCTGACTTTCAATGTGCTTACTTTTATCAAATTTAATATTGCGCTCAGTTTCTAAGTTACGAAGCTGTGCATCAATTGATTTTAAGTTTTGAAATAAGGAAAACAGGGCATTGACCCAAATTTGGTCATATTGTTGTTCATCTTTGAGCTTTTCTAAAGATAAGCGGAGGTTTTCAAATGCATGTTTAAAGCGTTTATTATGCACGTAGGTTTGGCGGTTTAATATACTGCTACTGAGGTCCTTACAGGCCTTGGCTTGGATGGATAAAATACGTTGAAAGCGAAACAAGATATCACTGTGCTGAAAGATCTTAGCCAGTTTTTGATAGTCAATATGTGCTGAATCTGCACGTTCATGGATATCTTGTGCGACAAAATAATATTGCAAGCTCCGACGGGTATCACGCTGCCCACGGTCACCTTTTAAACGGGTGAGTAGAGCGGTTTTCATGTCGTTGAATATCGCAATTAATTTGCCATTTTCCAGAGACAGCTCAATCATACTTTGTTGATAACTATTTGGCGTCATATCGACATCGAATAGATTAGACTTGGCAAAGAGAAAATCGGCCAAAGACGAATAACATTTGGATAAGTTATCTTGAACCTGACGTACTGGGAAAAGCAGAAAACTGATGGTTGAAATCAGGCTATACCAAATTGCACCGATGACTAAAAGCGAAGGTTGCATATACCATTGGTCAAAAAGACCGACACCAAGCATGGAATAGACGGAAATAACCAAACAACCATATGAAATGGTTGCATAACGACGTCCCAATGAACCCAGTAAAATAAAACCGATACAGGAAACAATAAGACCTAGCGCAAATAAAATCGGGTGCGGAAATAAAAAATAAATAGAGGTGGCTGTGACGAAAAAACCAATATAGGTATAAATCAAGTTCATGATGCGCACAGAAAAGCGGTCATCAATATCGCTTAAACCCGCTGCAACTGCACCCAGTGTAAGTGGAATAGTTGCCAGTTGGAACCCCATAAAATAAGGTACAAAAGCGGTTCCTGCAAAGGTGATGACCATGCGGAGGTTATACATAAAGGTTGTATTATAAGTAGCCTGTTTCAGGCTCGTCAGCCATGCTTTCAAAGCGCACCTTTATCTGTCTTTTAGGGTTAGACAATTTTCAAATATGAGAATATGTGAAATTTCACTTGCTCAGGTATAAATCATACTATGGAGCGTGTAAACTTGTCTGCAAACTCTCCTTTAAAAAACACATTAATCCTATGTCAACTACACAGGAAAAAGCGGAATATTCTAACGCTTGGATTCTTTTACTCGCTTCACTGACGGCACTGGGCCCACTTTCTATTGATATGTACCTACCCGCTTTGCCACAAATGGCAGATGACTTCGGGGTAAGCACACAAATGGTTGCTAACAGCTTGCCTGCATATTTTCTTGGTTTGGCTCTTGGGCAGCTAATTTATGGGCCTGTAAGTGACCGAATCGGGCGTAAAAAGCCTCTGTATTTTGGATTGAGCCTTTATATTGTGGCCAGTTTACTGTGTGTGTTTGCAAACAGTGAATGGAGCTTAATTGCTGCGCGGGTGTTACAGGCTCTAGGTGGTTGTGTCGGGGTGGTGATTGCACGTGCTGCAATTCGTGACCGTTTGGATATGCAAGCTTCGGCACAAGCTTTTGCCAGTATGATGATTGTGACGACCATTGCTCCAATTATTGCACCAAGTTTGGGTGCTTTGGTGCTGAGTTTTAGTAGTTGGCACAGTATTTTTGCCATATTGATGCTTGTTGGTTTGGGAAGCCTCTGCTGTGTACATTTCTTTTTTAAAGAAACTTTAGATCCAAAGCGTCGGTTAAAACTGAATTTCAATCAAGTACTCAACTTATATAGTGCGATTTTCCAAGATCCAAGTTTTAGACGACCAATGTTTGTTGGTTGTTTTGCTGGCGCGGTTTTATTTTGTTATATCAGTGCCTCAGCTGCCATTTTGATGGACGGGTATGGTTTGAGTCAGCAAATTTTTGCCTATGCCTTTGGTGCGAATGCGGTTGGCATCATGCTTTTCTCAACTTTAAATAAACGTTTAGCACGCAGTTTAAATGTATTTCAACGTTTAAAATTAGGCAGTGCTTTGCAATTGTTAGGGGTTATTTTGCTGTTAATAGCAGGAAGCATGGCAACAGCACCTTTATCTGTTGTGTGTGCAGGTATGTTTTTAGCCGTTGCAGCGATTGGTTTTACGGGACCAAATGCAATGGCAATTGCAATGTCTGAGCAAGGCGCTCGTGCTGGAACGGCTAGTGCTATTATGGGCAGTATGCAATTTGCATGTGGTTTACTTTGTGGCGTGATTCTAAATTTCTTAGTTTGGTCTGCACTTTTAAATATGGCCATTGTCATGGCTATTTTTGTGTTACTGGCTTTATATTATGTGTTCAAACTTGGGCAAGACGAAGGGATAAAAGCCTAAGTCTGAGATATTTAAATGTATAAAAAAGAGACTGTAATCAGTCTCTTTTGATAAATGAAAGCTGTGATCTCTATTCGTCAGTTAAAAAAAACAGCAAACTCGTCTACGGGGACCCGTGGTGTGATAAAGCTATTCACAATGTGTTCTGGGTCTGCATAACCTAAAGCGATTGCGCCGACTAATTCTTCATCTGATGATGCACCAAGAATACCCAGTACGATAGAATGAAAGTGATTCCATGCTGCTTGTGGGCAGGTGTCTAAGCCACGTGCTTTGGCTGCAATCATCACATTTTGCATCATCATGGCAATGTCCATTTTAGACCCAATGCCCATGACTTTATTGACTG
>NZ_QKVN01000069.1:0-9775 GCF_003231195.1 Acinetobacter sp. WCHAc060042 | reverse complement strand
CCGCTTTAGCTTGCCATGATCACATTCAATCACGTTATTTTTATACTTAATCTGCCTGTGCTCAAGGTCTGGTGGACATTTACCTTCCCGTTTTAACCGTGATAAAGCACGTCCATATGTGGGTGCTTTATCCGTGTTGATCACTTGTGGAATTTGCCACTTCTTCACATTATTTAAAATTTTTCCAAGAAAACAATATGCTGATTTGGTATTACGTCTAGAAGAAAGATAAAAATCAATGGTATCGCCACGTTGATCGACTGCACGATACAGATAAGACCATCGTCCATTCACTTTTACATAGGTTTCATCAATATGCCACGAGCTCAGATCTGTAGGATTACGCCAATACCAGCGTAAACGTTTTTCTATTTCAGGAGCATAACGTTGAACCCAACGGTAAATAGTCGTGTGATCAACATTCACACCCCGTTCGGCCAGCATTTCCTGCAGTTCACGATAGCTAATGCCATATTTACAATACCAGCGCACAGCCCAAAGAATGATTTCGCCCTGAAAATGCCGACCATGGAAAGGATTCATATGCTGCACCTTTAGCTAAAACAGTCTTCAGCTTACCATTCGTGGTTATTTGCAACAGTGCCATTTTAAGTATCTGATGAACCCTTATTCTGCTTCCAAAAGACTTTTACATTATGTAAAGATTGGTGAATTTGTTGACATATACTACCTTCAGGGACAACCATTGTATCAGAGGAGACATTAGCTATCCTGCTAAAGTACATCATACAATTTATACAAATGAGTCATTGAATAGTGTGATCCGTCAATCAAGAAAAGAAAAATCTTTTCTTCCGATGATTCTATGAAGAAAGAAGTAATTTACTTCGCAACATTAAATCCTGCTAAGAAATAGACATTGCCAATCTTATGTGGCATTACTACTCATGACTTTAAGCAATGAATTGATTTACTATTCATTTCGATGGTTGATTAAATGATCATTTATAAAAAATCGGACTTACACAAAATGAGTTACAGACTCTAATATCACCCTCACTTTAAGTGGCATAAGTTATATTACTGCTTTTATCAGACTTATGCTGCAATATATGAGTGTAGGACAGTAGGCTTTTTTACCTCTGTCGCTATATAGCCATAAGTAGTTATGGCACCCCAATCTTCAATTTTGAAAACTACTTCTCAGCCCAGTAAATAGCGCCATTATTTAGTTCTGCTGGTTAAATTCAATCCTAACCATAAGACCACCAATAGCATTTGTCCGATGTAACTCAACTTTTCCGTGATATAAATCGACAATTTGCTTAACAATCGATAAGCCGAGACCACTGCCAATAATGACACTGTTCTGATTCACCCTATAGAATCTTTGGAAAATCAGAGGTATTTGTGCTTCATCCAAACCAATTCCATTATCCTCAATCTGCACAAAGCTATAATTTTTAACACAGCCACAACTGATTTTTATGACACACGGGCGTTCATAACTACGATAGATGATGGCATTCTCTAAAAGATTACGGAGCATAATTTCCAATTGCTCAGGTTGAGCCATAACTAGAGCTGACTCCAGTTGTAACTGTAAGTCAACTTTTTTTTGACAAAGCTGAAAATCCATCATCGAAAGAGTACTTTGAATCACATTAACGAGATCGACCGAGCCTTGAATTTGATGAGCATTGGGTTCAATCCGGGCTAAGGTTAGTAACTGTGTAATCATTCGCGAGGTTTTATCAATGCCAATCATGATGTCCTCAGCTGCTTCTCGTGCCTCCTCAGTCGAACGTGCACTCTGCAAAACTTGTGCATGCAGACGGATCGCCGCCAAAGGTGTACGTAACTCATGGGCTGCATTTGAGGTAAAACGTTTTTCACGTTGCATGCTTTCTGCAACTTCACTCAATAATGTATTTAATGACTTCACCAAAGGTTCGATTTCTTTGGGCACGACAGGGTTGATGGGTTTTAAATGTTCAATCGACTGCTTTTCCAGATTTTGACTGATACTGAATACAGTGGACAAATTGCTACGTACGGTCTGCAAAATCAGCCAAGACAATAATGGTAAAAAAAATGCTGAAACCCCTATTAAAAATAACAGCATATCTCTCTGGATATCCTGACGGATAGTCCAGACCTGTGCAATTTGTACTTGTATAGTGTGGGTGCTGTCCCAAACCGAATAACTGCGATAGGTTTGATTGTGAATATTAATCCAGCCAAAGTTGGCTTGCTGGACAAACGGATGTGTGCCAACGCCAACCGAACGATAAATCAACTTGCCATTACGATGCCAGATCTGGAAAATAATCTGATTATAATGCTCCCCTTGAGCTTTCTCGATGACCGTATGATCCGGGATTTGCCCCGCCAGTGAACTTGAAGTAGTCGAAAGTAAAGCATGGGCTGTTTCAGCCAGTGATTTATCAAAAATATTGTTCGCGGTACGCTGCATTCCCCAGTAAATACAACCTAAACTACCCACCCAGACACTGGCGGTGATGACCATTAAAATAAATGATAGACGTCTGGTCAGTGAATAACTGCGAATGAAATTGGCCATTAATAATTTTCATCCATAATATATCCAAAGCTTTGTACAGTGCGCACGATATTTTTTCCCAGCTTACGCCGTAAATTATGAATATAAACCTGT
Organism: Acinetobacter sp. WCHAc060042; assembly: GCF_003231195.1. Lineage (NCBI taxonomy): Bacteria > Pseudomonadati > Pseudomonadota > Gammaproteobacteria > Moraxellales > Moraxellaceae > Acinetobacter > Acinetobacter sp. WCHAc060042. The sequence goes on along the minus strand of NZ_QKVN01000069.1, from coordinate 7,137 downwards.
ATCACATTACTGCTCACATCTGCATCATAGGCATAAAATGAGTTTTCTATACTCTCCCGTGAAATGATCCGGCCACGGTTAAGGATAAATAGTTCTAGCAAGTGAAACTCTTTCGGGGTTAATTCAACTTCAGTGTGATCTCTCAGTACCTGTTTAGTCGCTTTATTAACCGCAATATTGCCAATCTGAATCAAATCACTCACTTCTCCTGAAATACGGCGTAATACTGCTTGAATCCGTGCAATAACTTCATACAAATCATAGGGTTTAACTACAAAATCATCTGCCCCAGCATCTAAACCGGAAATTCGCTCCTGAATTTTATCCTGAGCAGTCAAAATAATAACGCCTACTTTATTCTTTTTACGACGCAGTGACTTTAAAATTTCCAATCCATTCCTGTCTGGCAAACCTAAATCAAGCAAAATAAACTGATAATCATAACTCGCCAAAAAATGATAGGCTTGTTCTGCTGTGGTGGCGATATCAACAACAAAATTCGCTTGGTCTAAGCCCCGTGCTGTCGCCTTAGCCAGTAAGACATCGTCTTCAACTAACAATATTCTCACGTCTGAGCTCCCCCTCTCATTCTACTTCTTGCAAGCCTAAATTTTATTTCCGTGAAAACGACAGCTATAGCTGAATTCTGAAAGACATAGCACCGAAATATTTTCGTAAAATACTATTTTATCAAGCTTTTACCGTGCTGCTCAATTAAGTAATCAGCTATACTCTGGCCCCAAAAAGACAGAATACCAGCCGAATAATGACCACACAGGGCATTGATGTATCAGCACTCTACTATATTTTACTCTGCCTGATGATCCTCATGTAAAGGCCATAGTTGATGTGAATTCAGCAATAGCAAACTCAAGCTTTCTGCATAATCAATTTTGGCTTGATCAATTCGACCACGCGCATCAACCAGTTGCTGCGAATGGAGTAACAGTTCATTTAAACTCAATTCACCGAGCTTATATGCTTTTTGCATCAATCCATGTTGTTGCTGTAACTGTGCCAAATTCTGTTGAGCCTGCTCACTCCGTACAGTTGCCGACTCCATCTGCGTGAACCAGTATTGCGTTTCCTGACGCAAACGGTTTTCTACTCGTCCGATCTCAAAATTGGCCTTTTGAGCTTCCGCCATGGCCATACCAGAAGCTATCCGCACTTGCCGACTGGCGAGTGGAATTGAAACGCTCACACTCATCAAATTTTCAATGCCTGACTGCTCACGACTATAGCCCACTCCGACCGTAGGATTAGCTACCCGATTGAGTTTCTCTCTTTTGACTAACGCATCTTGCTGTGCTGCCTGCGTTTTGGCCAACTCAAGCTCATGGTTAGCAGACAAAACCTGCTGTATCCATTCAGTCTGTGTATATTCGAGTGGGCGAATTTTGATGACATCACTGCTCCAGTGTTCTGGAATTTTCCCCTGATAATCACGTGACAATAGCTGCTGTGCTTGGTAGTAAGCTGTTTTAGCCTGCATATATTGTTCTTCGATTTGCCGAGATTCATTGCTGAGCAGCATCAGTTCCAGTCGTGGGGCATCTCCAGCACGGATACGCTGCTGGGTCATTTGCATATAGTGTTGTATTCTTGCCTGCTGTTCCTCTAAGCGTGTCAATTGCAAAGCACTACGCATATAGGCAAACCACTGATTCAGCAAGGTTTTGGCAACTTCATGTTTGGCATCTTCATATTTTAATTCTGCAATACTCATCCCTCGTTGCGCCAAATCCTGATCCAGCCGGTATTTGCCAGGCAAACGAATCTGCTTTTCAACACCAAAGTTCGGCTCATAACTATTGGACTTTGTTTGACCATCCTGGGCATCGGTGTTACGAAGCTGCATCCCCGCACGTACGGTCCAGGGATGGCCCAGTTTTAGCCCTTGTCCTGCAAAATTGGCATAGTCCTGATCCGAGACTGCCGACCGAACAGTTGGATGCTGTGACAAGCTCTGCTTGATCGCATCGAGTGGTGGCAAGACCTGATCCAAAGCGGGTTCCGCGGAGACGACAGAAGCCATCATCACACAACAGCCCAAGCCTATTAAACATAAGGCTTTACCCAGCAAACGGGGTTGAGTAGCTATCTCTGGTTTCATTCGTTCACCTTTCCTTGACCAGCATAACCCGATGCTATGGTTGGTAATACCCAATAGAAACAGTCACTTGATTTAAATTTCTTTTGGATATGGGCTAAAATTAAAGGCACAGTTGCGAGGGGTAAAATCAACAGAATCAAATTACGCTCAGTTGCACCCCGAATTTTTTCTTGAATGTTGCGATAATGTTGGTGGCTGCCGAAACCTTGTGCCGGGATACAGGTACATCCTGTCACAATCTCGGGAATGAGCCATAAATGGCTCATTAATTCTTCCGCAATATCACTGGAGATGTTGATAGAGAGTTGGCACATTTCAGACATGAATATCTCGCACTAAACCAAATTGTTTAAACAAGTTAGGAAGTAAAATCAGCGTCAGTAAGGTGCAGGAAATTAACCCGCCAATTACCACGATCGCTAATGGACGCTGAATTTCAGCACCTGGCCCAGTGGTAAAGAGCAAGGGAATTAAACCCAAAGCCGCGATACTTGCAGTCATCATCACTGGACGTAAACGTCGCATAGCTCCCTCACGAACCACCTCTTCAATTGCAATGCCGCGTGAAATGAGCTGGTTAAAATAACCGATCATCACCAAACCATTCAGTACAGCAATCCCCATTAATGCAATAAATCCGACCGAAGCAGGCACCGATAAATATTCACCGGTAATGGCTAAGGCCACGACTCCACCAATTAAAGCAAAGGGAATATTCACAAAAACCAGTACTGCCTGACGAACAGAACCTAAAGTTGTAAAGAGCAGGAAAAAAATCATGGTCAACGCTGCAGGGACAACCAGCATCAGACGCGCTGCTGCACGTTGTTGATTTTCAAACTGGCCACCCCATTTCAATGAATATCCTGCCGGTAATTTAACTCTCTGGGCAACCTGCTGTTTTGCTTCCTCGACAAAACCGACCAGGTCGCGGTCACGCACATTGGCACGGACAACGGACATTCTTGAAGCATTTTCCCGGTCAATTTTAACGACACCTTCAGTCTTGACCATTTCTGCTAAAGAGGACAATGGTACAGCCGCTGAGTTTTCAACAGGTAAATTCATATTTGCAAGGGCAAAACTGGATTGCCCCAGACGCGGATCACCTTTGATCATCAACGGAACCGGTCGACCCTGTTCAATAATCGAACTAATTTGCTGCCCTTCGATGAGCATTTTGAGTTGTGCCTGTATGCTTTGACTATCTAGCTGATTGCGAACAGCCATATCACGACGAATACGTAATTCCTGATATTGCACCCCGGAATTTTCCAACGTCATGACATCTTCACTGCCTTTGATCCCTTGTAGAACGGTAGAAATTTGCTTAGACAGCTGATTTAGCTGGTCTAAATCGGTACCAAAAATTTTGACTGCTAAATCTCCACGTACACCTGATAACATTTCTGAGGTCCGCATTTCAATCGGCTGACTAAAGGTCAGATTGACTCCAGGAACGTCAGTCAATACATGGCGAACTTTGGCTAAAATCTGCTCCTTACTTTGTCCCTGCCACTGATCTTGCGGTTTCAAAATGACAAAGCTATCGGTTTCATTTAAGCCCATGGGGTCCAGGCCCAGTTCATCCGAGCCTGTTCTTGCCACAATGCGGGCCACTTCTGGAACTTGTTTTAGAATTCTTCTTTGAATGTCCAGATCAAGTGCAATTGAATTTTGCAGACTGATCGATGGCATTTTTTCCAGCTGCAATATGGTGTCACCTTCATCCATGGTTGGCATAAAAGACTTACCAATGAGTGGGAAAATAAGTGCAGCAACCACCAAAGCGCCTCCGGCCAAAGCATAAACACGTTTCGGATGAGCTAAACTTGCATTTAATACCTTGCTATATGCCTGTTCCAGCTTAGCAACAATATATGGCGTGTGATGTGCTTGAGATTTCAAGAAATAAGAACACAGCACCGGAATAATTGTTAATGAAAAAATCAGTGAGCTCGACAGTGCAAAGACAATGGTCAGCGCCACCGGAGAGAAAAGCTTCCCTTCCAGCCCCTGCAACGTCATCAACGGAATGAAGACCAGCATAATAATGATCATTCCTGCGGTCACCGGCACCGCCACCTCACAAACCGCGCGATAAATGACGTTCAGCGACGGTAAAAACAAACGGTGTTTGGACTCGTGTGCATCTGCCAGTTGCATTTCGATATTTTCCACCACCACAACAGCCGCATCGACCAGCAAACCAATAGCAATGGTTAAGCCACCCAATGACATCAGGTTGGCACTTAATCCAAACTGACGCATCATTAAGAAGGTACTCAACGCAGATAAAGGTAAAATCGCGGCAACAACCAAAGCGGCTCTTAAATTGCCTAAAAACAACAGCAATAAAATCAGGACCAGTACAATCGCCTCGATCAAGGTTTTACTCACGGTATGAATGGCACGATTCACCAGTTCACCACGGTCATAAAAAGGCTTGATCGTAACGCCCGGGGGTAAGTTTTTCTCAATGTCCTGCAAATGTTCACGCACACTTTGCACAACCTGACGTGCATTGGCGCCTTTTAAAGTAAGGACAATCCCTTGAACAGCTTCACCCTGACCATTTTCGGTCACTGCCCCGTAACGGGTAAGGGCACCGGTATGGACATCGGCAATGTCCTTCACTTGCACCAGTGTCCCTTGATGATTGGAAACAATAATCTCACCCAGCTCTTGTAAATTGGTGACACGACTATCGCTACGAATCAGTAATGATTCTCCATTTTCATTCAGACGACCGGCACCGTCACTTGCATTATTTAATTCAATTGCTTGTTTTAACTGATCAAGAGATAGACCTCTTGATGCCAGAGCATCCAGGTTGGGTGTCACTTCAAAAGTACGTGCCAAACCACCCAGGACATTGACATCCGCTACCCCTTCAATTTTTCTGAGCTGTGGACGGACGACCCGATCGAGCAAGGTTCGTTTTTCCATATCACTCATAGGGCCATGTAAAGTGAACATAAAAGATTCACCTAATGGCGTCGTCATAGGCGCAATCCCACCAGAGGCATTGCCAGGCAAAGCTGACATGACTCCAGTCAAACGCTCATTGACCTGTTGTCGGGCCCAATAAGGATCTGTCCCTTCTGCAAAATCCAGGGTAATGATTGCAATGGCATATTTAGATTGTGAACGTAATACAGTCTGATGAGGAATTCCCAACATTTCCTGTTCTATCGGTACCACAATACGGCTTTCCACCTCTTCTGGCGTCATGCCAGGAGATTTCATCACAATTTGAACCTGTGTACTTGATACATCGGGAAAGGCATCAATCGGCAATTTTGTAAATGCCAAATAACCTGCAACACTGATTGCCACACCCAATAACAGCATTAGGATTCGTTGACTCAGTGAAAATGCAATAATACGTTTTAACATGTGCCTAACCTCATTTCATCGCAGTGCTACTACTGGCAGGTGGTGCCTGCTCTGCACCGAAACCTGACCAAACGGCTTTTAGACGTTCGACACCATTCACAGCAACTTGAATTCCAGGTTTTAATGTGTTTCCAATCACATGACTTTGCTGCTGGTTCGCACCCACCAATTCCACCGGCATTGCAAAGAAACCATTTTGATTTTTGATAAAAATGAAGTGCTTGTTATCTTTTAAAGTCAAGGCAGTACTTGGTATTACCCATGCAGTTTCTGTTGTCGGGTTATGGCTTTGAATATTCGCTTTAATAAACTGTTGTACTTTTAAACAGTTATCCTTGGCATTCATCTGAACTAAAACATTTTGAGATTGCGTATTGTCTGAAAGTGCTGGTGCAATTTTTTGTACCTGCCCAGTAATTTCACACCCCTCAACTTTAACCAGATCGCCAATCTGGATATATTTGCTATCCGCTAAAGGGGCTTGCAACATTAATTGCAAAGGTAGATCACTATTCACCAACTGACCCAGTACTGCGCCGGTTTCTACATATTGACCTGCAGATACCTGTAAACTTTCTACACTGCCTTTGGCGGGACTTTTAACATACACTACGGAATTCAGTCCCTGACTGCTACTTCCTCCCATAAACTGCAACATGCGTTGCTTGGCACTCAAATCAATATTCAGTCGTTGCACTACATTCTGGGCTTCCTGTACACGTTTTTCAGCAATAATCCCTTCAGCATATAAACTGCGTTCACGTGCCAAATTTTGGCTGGCCAATTGCAGTTGTGCACGAATTTGTAAAATTTCATTTTGAATCTGAATTAAATCAGGGCTATGAATGGCCAGTACAGGATTATGGAGACCCACTTCGGCTAAAGGTTGCACCAGTACCTGTTGAACTATCCCCGCTATCGGGCTGGTTAAGACCACTTTACTTTGAGGTGACCACTGCGCTTGCCCCTGCAAAGTCAGTGCAAGTTGTACATCACTTGTCGCTTGTCCTAAAGTTTGTAATTGAATACCTGCCTGTTGAATCTGTGTGGGCGAAATTAAAATCTGATTACCAGAGACATCTATGGTTTCTGTTTCATTGGCGGTTACATTTTGTGGCTTTGATTTTTCCGCTTTATTTTTATTAAATAGTGAACTGCTCGCCCACCAAACTCCTAAAATTACCAAGACCAATGTGCAAATACTGAGAAATATTTTATTATTTCGTAATACACTCACTTGTTGACTCACTGATCTACCCTCAAAAATATTTTCTCTCAGGATAAATTTAAGTTCTTAAGATCTAATTAAGTTTGGAAATCCAATTTTTTCAGGATCTAAAGGGTAATTTCCACCTAAGCATAATATCTCGGTTATTTCTAAAGAGCAGATGAAGGCGGAAAAAGAAAACCATATCCCCCTTATCTCGAGAAGCAATGAGTTTGCTTAAATCAATTCAAGAATATACTCAGTCACAAAATTTCATCTCCGTTAAAGGGCCAGTTAATAAATATCCCTACAATGTCGTGAAAATACATTCATCTACTTTACTTTATAAATTTTAATCATTATTTTTTTAGAGCAAAATTAATCATGCACGATTTCAATCTGAATTGATTCAGAT
>NZ_QKVN01000068.1:0-10069 GCF_003231195.1 Acinetobacter sp. WCHAc060042 | reverse complement strand
AGTCTTCATAGATTTGAATCCTAATGTGGCCCTGATGATTCGCTTTAACTTACCATGATCACATTCAATGACATTATTTTTGGCTCTAGACTAGCAGATTTACACTTAATTTTACCTAATGAGGTTCCACAGCTCAGTTGCTAACTCATTAGGTTCCCTCATCCAACGCCATTCAGTTTCTTTAAGATGATAATCAAAGTACTCTTTTGATATGCCGTTAAACTTTGCTAGCCTTCTTTTACAAAAGCTCCAAAATGATTCTATTCCATTTATATGGCATTGTCCTCTAGCAAACTCATTTGCTCCGTGATTTACCCTAAAATGCTTTGAATAACCCACATCAACAAGACCATTATAGCCACGCCATCCATCACTATAAATCACACTCTCAAGTGAAACTTTACCAATGATAACCTCTTGTAAAGTCTTCATTTTACAGTCAGGTACGATTTCAGTATAGACGCGCCCATTACGTTCGAATATTCCAAATACTGGCTGTTTTAGAGTCCCACGACCACGCTTTAACTTTCCATGAAACCCACGTTGCCTTTTCGCTCCAAAATAGCTTTCATCTACTTCTATTAAACCAACAAACTTAGCTCTTAAATCTGTTTGATGATCATAGATAGTTTCTCTAAAAAGCATGTACCAATAATTAATCGTATTACGATTTAAATTGAGTAATAAGGCTGTTTTGGAAGCAGGAATATCAACACAAAAGCATTGAATAATTTTTTTAATCTTGTAGTGACTTAATTTACTGTTTTCTATCATTATTCTAGACTAACATAATTATTCTGCTAGTCTAGAGCCTAAGATATTTAGCTTATCATGTCAGCCTATTTGCAACAGTGCCGAATATTTTATGCAGCTGTGAGTTCCGTAATTTTCTTTTTCAACACTGATACTTGTACGGCTGAAGATCGAAAGCTATTTCTGCATCTGCATTGAAGGCTGTTTACCCCGGCTTTTGGAGCCGTTTTTTTAGACCCTATGATTAACCACGATTGTTTAACTAATATGAACAAAGTCGTGAAACATTGGTCAAAGAATAGGCGTGGAACGTGAAAAATCATAAAAAAAACCCAAACAGTGATGTTTGGGCTATAAACTTTGAAATAAGTACTTGAATTTCAAAATAAATTATAACACATTTCGTATAAGGTGTATTATGTTAATTTTAGATAATTTAAATAAAGGCTAGAGACGACTAACATCTAATCCTGCTGCGATTAATCTTGTTGCTATCTTTTTCATCTTATTAAATTCAGCAAAATAGCTATCCTTAATTTGGACGGCCTCACAAAATTCTTTTCCTGTGACATCAGCCAAACTATCTGCATATTTAATAACTTGGATATGTAATTCCTGTGTCCAAGAACTTTCATCTGCATTTGCTAAAGCTTCACGGATAGCGTCAAAAATTTGATCATTCATCTTGATTCCTTCTAGATTTATTTACTTTAAAATGAAATTTGGATTGTTACTTTATCTGGGCTTACATTGGCAGCCTCTGAAATTTTCTGCCTGGCTTCCTCTATTAATTCAGGCAAGTTTACAGATGTAATTGTCTTTGGCTCATTTAAATTAATACGTTGTGTTTGATCTACGGTAATCCAGTCCAATTCATCTAAGTTCAAATGCAACATTTCAAATAACTCATTAGTATCCTTATATGCTACGGGATATTGTTGGGCTTGATTTGATTCGCCTTGCGTCAACCGCTTCCATGCTTCTTTAAATACAACATCATTCGGTAAAAATGCATATTCAGAAACTTGTATAAATTTTCGATCATCTTCAACAATTTCAATATTCCGAACCTTACCAATATAAAAAGCTTGTCCATGATCAATTTCAGGATCGTGCTCATGTAGCTTATTCGTATTCTGAGTACATATTAAATATTCTGCTTGTTCTAATTTACTTAGTACAGCTCGCCAAGCTCTACTTCCACCATTCTTCACTAAAGAATCTTTCGACTCAGATGTAAAGACAATTACAGATTGATGTTCAATTTTTTGGTTATTCATGACGTATATCCTATAAATATTGGTTTTAAAATTTGTATATCGAGTCTCAATAAGCCAAATATACAGATATACAACACGAATATCAATACATACGCAGAGAATATTTTTAAAAATTACAAAAATGCCGAAATATACATAGAGAATATTTTTAATTATATGAATATACATTCCATTTAACATAATGGCGGTTATGCGAAACGAGAGCTACCAGCTCTCGTTTTTTGTTATGGAAACTGCTAAAATTCAAATACGCCATTGACGTATAAAGAGTCCATGTTATTTATTGAAACCAGCATCTTTACCAAGCAAATTAAAGACCTTGTATCTGATGAGGAATATCGTCAACTTCAGCAAGATCTTTTGGTACAGCCTGATAGAGGTGACCTAATCAAGAATGGCGGTGGTATTCGCAAAGTACGTTGTGCTCAAGGTAACAAAGGGAAAAGTGGTGGGATACGGGTGATTTATTATTGGGTCACCGAGGATGATCAGATCTTTTTCTTAGTGGCTTATCCAAAATCAGTAAAAGATAATTTAACAGATAAGGAAACCGCCATTCTGCGCCAACTCGTGAAGGAGCAATTTCATGGATAACAACTTATTTGATGACTTGGTTGCTTCAATCAAAGAAGCTGGAGCCATCAAACGTAAAGAAGTTAAAGCAAGCCGAGTTACAGAACTCGAATTGCCTGATATTAAAGAAGTACGTGAAAAAACCGGCTTGAGCCAAAATGAATTTGCTGCACGTCTACATATTAGCCCCCGTACCCTGCAAAATTGGGAACAGGGACGACGCTATCCAACTGGACCAGCAGCTACATTGATTCGAATTTTAGATGCTCACCCAAGCCTTATTTGAAAAAATTACTTAAAAAATGGGAGCTTAAGGCTCCCATTTTTATTTCGTATAAGGTGTATTATGTTAATTTTAGAGATTCTACATAAACGTAAAATCTCCTGCGCTTAGATTCTGGCATGTGTTCCATACTTATCAATCATGATAGAGCTGGCTTCATTTAAGCCACGCACAGTGACATTCACACCATTCTTTTGAAATTTTTTTACAACAGAATCAAGCATGGCGACTGATGTTACATCCCAAATGTGAGAATGGGTCAAATCAATAATCACATCCTTTACATCCTCTTTAAAGTCAAAACCTTGCATGAATTTTTCAGAAGAACTAAAGAAGATCTGACCTCTCAACTCATATAAACGGGCCATTCCTTCAAAAGATGCTGTCACCTGGATATCATTTTCAAGTTTATTCGCCAGGAACAAGGCTGAAAGTAATACGCCTGTTAACACACCCAAAGCCAGGTTATGCGTAGCAACAACTACAATCACCGTCGCAATCATGACGATATTACTGCTCTTAGGATTATCTTTTAACTGAGTGACAGAACTCCATTCAAAGGTACTGATAGAGACCATTATCATTACCGCTACCAATGCAGCCATTGGAATCACTTTGAGCCAGTCGCTGATAAATACAACCAGAATAAGAAGAAAAATGCCCGCAGAGAATGTTGATAAGCGTGTAAGGCCACCTGATTTTACGTTAATCATAGATTGACCAATCATTGCACAACCGGCCATGCCACCCATAAAGCCAGAAGCAATATTCGCAATCCCTTGTCCCTTACATTCCTGATATTTATCACTTGGCGTATCAGTCATTTCATCCACGATAGTTGCTGTCATCATCGATTCAAGTAAACCTACAGCCGCCAGTGCGACTGAATAAGGCAAAATAATCATCAATGTTTCAATATTCAAAGGAATATCTGGAATCAAGAACATTGGAAGTGTGTCAGGTAAAGACCCCATATCGCCCACGGTCCGTACATCAATTCCTAAAGCGATTGCCAATAATGTGATTGCAATGATGCAGACTAGTGGAGAAGGGAGTAATTTTCCTAATTTGGGAACCAGAGGGAATAGATAAATAATTGCTAAACCTAAAGCAACAAAAGCATATACATGCCAGGTCACATTAATCAGTTCAGGCAATTGAGCCATGAAAATTAAGATCGCTAACGCATTTACGAATCCAATAACCACAGATTTAGATACAAACCGCATTAACTTGGCGAGCTTTAAATAGCCTGCCAATATTTGAATCACGCCTGTCAAAATTGTTGCTGCCAGCAGATATTCAAGCCCATGCTCTTTGACCAATGTGACCATAAGCAGCGCCATTGCACCAGTGGCTGCTGAAATCATGGCAGGACGACCACCTACGAAAGAAATCACGACGGCAATACAGAAGGATGCGTATAGACCAACTTTAGGATCTACACCTGCAATAATTGAAAATGCGATGGCTTCAGGGATGAGTGCAAGACCGACGACTAATCCGGCAAGTACATCCCCACGGATGTTAGAGAACCACTGTTCTCGGACATTAGATAACATAAACATAGCCTGTTTTTTAATTTTTCAGATAGGCTAGTGATGTGATATATACAACACACAAACGACTACACCACATCACTAGACAGTGATGAGTTATTTACAGATTTAAGACGGTAAATAAACTTAAGGTGGCGTAAGTGTCATAAGATGAAGGAACTTTTTAGAGTTGATGTGTGCTGATAAAAACGGAGACTTTAACTTGGTAAAATAAACGTACTCATCAGAAGTTTACCATGAGAAAAAAACTGATAAGCGTATAATAAATAAAACACCATCAAGATAGATATGTGATTCAAGAAGAAAATGATAAGTAAAAATAAGTTACAAAGATCAGAGGAGTTTATTATCTTCGAAGAAGATGTAGTACGCTACGTAAGAGAATTTCCTTTTTGGATTCGGCTTTTTCTGCTGCCCTGGTCTCTGTTTTGTATTCCTTTCGTCTTGTACTATTTAGGCTTAGCACAATCGACAGATTGGACAAATACTCCAATTTTCGGAGTCATTTTTGCAACTTTCGGATTTTTGATCCTTCCTCTTGTTTTTTCAACTATGATTTTGTGGTTTGCAATTTTAGGTGATTCAATTGATTTGACGTTAAATTCCATATCTAGAGAAATCATTCTTCAAAGAAAGTCTCCTTTTAGAAGCAGGCTAACACATTACCCCCTTTCAAATTTACAAGTATATAAAGTTGAACTGGAATCAGACTACCCTGTTTACGATGCTGCAATAGTTACACTAAGAATGCCTGATGGTGTCAAAGTCAGTATCAGTGCTTTCTTTCGCGATGAAGAAGCGAAATACTATATTCAGAGAGTGCGCAAACTCATCGCGATAGCATCAGAATCACCATAAAATCAGACACAGTATTTTTAATGCGCTGTGTAGACTTATTTTACTTTTGTCACTTTACCTTACAATGAACAAGCCATTTGGGATTATGCCAAGTATTCAATTTACTTACAGGTAAACCAAGTGATAGTTTTAATATACTGATAATGCTTAATCGATAGTTGGCATAAAAATAGCAATTACATCTGCTTCAGTTAATTTTTTTGTATCATTGTTAAAAGTATAAAAATCAGGTTTTTATCTATAAAAATTTCCATATCGGAGATAAAATTGCATATGGTGGAGGAGAAGCTTTTCCTCTTAAAAAAAGGAATTATTCATGGAAAGTAGAGGTAAGTGATACTTGCGATATATCGCAAGCAATTATTATTAATAAAATTTTTAAACCTCTTAATCCTAATTAAAAATTCAGGGGTAATAATGGATAATTCTGAACGATTAATTACAGCATTTTACTATTCTGTGGGTGGGGTCATCCTAGGTCTAGGACTAGCAATATTTTCCTCTTTATATCTAGGCTCTACGGTTAGTTCACCTAAAATTATAATTTTTACAGTAATCAGTTGCTTCGTTATAGGTTATTTATTTCCTAATATGGTTGGCAGTATTTTTAAATGGGTTTGGAGAATTTTTGTTAATTAAGCTCTATATCTACGCCTATTTAACATAATCTATATTATACGCAATCTAAGTGTAACTCCAAAATAGAAATGTCTATATTCTCACCAATAAAAATGTCTAGTTTATGATGGTTTAAACATCATAGACTGGATATGAAATATAGATGCTGATCACTATGTCTGACAAAGAAATTCAACGTCTTGCTGTTCTGCAAGACGTTCGAGATCAACGTATTAACCAAGTCCGTGCTGCAGAAATTCTTAATCTTTCAACCCGTCAAATAACCCGATTATTGCACAAGCTAAAGCAAGATGGTGTTTCAGGCCTGATACATGCCAGTCGTGGTCAACCAGGTCATCGTCGCCATGATGATTTATTAAAATCGAAATTTTTTCTATTATTTCTGAACATCTGCTTGGATTTGGACCCACCTTGGCGCATGAGAAGCTCAGCAGCATGTTTGCCCTAGATATCCCGGTAGAAACGCTTCGGCGGTGGATGACGGCAAATGACCTCTGGATTCCTCGATCCAAGCGCCTTAAACGTCCATATCAGCCACACTATAACCGGGATTGCTTCGGTGAGCTAATCCAGATTGATGGCTCATATCATGACTGGTTCGAAGGACGCGCTGCTAAGTGCTGCTTGCTGGTTTATATCGATGATGCTACTGGAAAGCTGTTGCATCTGCGCTTTTGTGAGGCCGAAACGACCTTTGACTATATGCTTTCAACCCGAGCCTACATTGAACAATACGGCAAACATCTGGCCTTTTATAGCGACAAACATTAGGTCTTCCGAGTGAACCAAAAATCTAGCCTAAACAGCCAGATCACGCAATTTGGCCGGATTCTGAATGAGTTAAACATTGATATTATCTTTGCCAACTCACCACAGGCTAAAGGTCGCGTAGAACGCGCGAATAGAACCCTTCAAGACCGGTTGATCAAGGAGATGCGTTTGGAAGGCATCAGTTCAATTGCCGAAGCCAATGCTTGGCTACCCTGCTTCATTGAGCACTTCAATCAGAAATTTGCCAAGTGTGCGAGAAACTCGAAGAATTTACATCTACCCCTAACCGAATCTAATCTTGAACTGGATGATATTTTTACCTGGCAGGAACCGCGTAAGGTCACGAAGAACCTAACCATCACGTATGATAAATGTATTTATATACTTGAACCGACAGAGCTGAATCATAAGCTTGCTGGGCAATACATTTCAATTCTGGAGTATCCGGATGGCACTTTGGCCCTCATGCATGAAGGACGAAAGCTCAACTACAGCATCTTCAATAAATTGGCTGGGCTGCAGCAAAATGAGATTGTTGAGAATAAACGGTTAGGTTCAGTCCTGGCGCATATTCAACAGCAACATGAAGTATTGGAAAAACAAAATAAACGTTCCCGGGCCAAGAAAAGTATGCCGAGTCGTAAAGCTCAGAAAGCTGTTATTGAACAAAGAAATTTAAATCCTGTGCTTGACTCTTGTGGTTAAAAACAGGACACTTTAAATGGTTTATCGCATAGACATTTTAATTGGTGAATAACAGTGTTTTTAATATTACTTTAAGATCAGTATCTTATCGTTATTCATACCCTCTGGAACGTTCTCGTTCAACCGACTTGGAAACAAGTCGGTTTCTTTTTAAGCAAAACTGTAACTTTTAGCCAATAAAATTGATCAAAAAACATTCGTTTTTGCATTTTTTCCTGATTTCTCAAGGGTCACAGTTCATAAATAATCCCCAATTTCTGCGGACAACTCTTGGGATAAAATAGGCCAACTTTGTAAGCTAAAACTTACATGAATTTAAGATTTTTGAGGATTGGTAATCCAAAGCATTAGCCCTATGATGAATACATAAGGGAACTGGATGTTTCCAGAAAACAAGAATAAGAAAATAGCGCAAGGAATGAGCAGCACGAGATCAGTAAGACGAGCACCCCGATATGAAAAAGCCCGACAGGATGTCGGGCTTTTTTATTGCCTTATGATTTTAATTTCACTTTGACTTTACAAGATTTAATGTTAAGATATATATCAATGATATATATCTTGGTTTCGGGAGGTAATTATGGAAATTGCGAAAGTATTTCAAACTGGTCGCAGTCAGGCTGTTCGCTTGCCTAAAGCCTTTCGCTTTAATGGCACGGAAGTGGCCATCAAAAGCTTCGGTCGTGGTGTATTACTCATGCCCATCGACAATCCTTGGGATGTCATGTTAGAAGCAATAAATGAGTTTGAGGTTGGATTCCAATTGGATCGAGCTGATCAAGGCGAACAGCTCCGTGAGGAGTTCAGATGATTTACCTCTTAGACACAAATATTTGTATCTATGTCATCAACAATAAGCCTCAACAAGTTTTTGAGCGCTTTAAGCAATATCAACTCGGCCAGCTTGCGATTTCGAGTATCACGGCATCTGAGCTGGCTTTTGGTGTAGAGAAGTCTGGATCTGAACGCAATAAACAGGCGTTAAACAAGTTTTTGTCACCTTTAGAGATTCTTCCTTACGATGAACAGGCGATTTGGCATTACGCCAAATTACGCCAGAATCTTCAATCTACAGGTAAACCGATTGGCAGCTTAGATATGCTGATCGCTGCTCATGCTTTGGCATTGGATGTTGTATTAGTTACGAACAATACAAAAGAATTTGAACGAATTGATGGTCTGAAGCTAGAGAATTGGGTCTAATCGCTATATCTAGCCCGCCCTATGCAGGGCTAGAATTCGTATAAGAGATTTATGTTAAATGGATACAGCTTTTGAAAATTTTAACTTTGAATCAGAGATTTCATTTTTAATATGATAAAAACCAAAGGATAAAGAAAATTTTGATTTAGGTATGTCATAAGTGAATTTTTCAGGTGATGTAGAGGTTTTTTTATCTTGTCTTGGAACTAAAGAGTCAAGTTCAGATATTTTGAAAGCAGTTATTCTTGTTGCAAGTGAGTTTGACTCATTAGAGACTAATTTTGGTGGAGAAAAGCTATCCTATTGGCAATTTTTTAAGAGAGGTATTACGTTCAGGTTTAATGAACATCAGATACTAGATACCATTTTCATCTACGTCAAAGAGAATGAAGAATATTACCCATACCCATTTTTAGAAAATCTGATCACAGGTATTAATCACAAAAGGGCTTTGTTGCACAAAGATTTAAAAGATAACACTCTGCTCATTTGAACAGAATTCAAGTGACAACTTGGGTATGAGGACGACCTAATTCTGTAAATTTGTTCAATACGGCTATGCGTGCATGAATCTCATTCACCTGACTAGAAAAACTCCTTGCTGTTAATTTATCACCTAATAGTTTGATGCAATGCATCTTGGTTTCAACTAAACTTCGACGATGATAACCAGACCATTTTTTCCAAAGCGTTCTTCCTAAACGTTTAACTGTTTTCAGTAACTCATTCCGCTCTAAAGATCTCAATTTCTGATCTTTCCATGGTTTTGCATTTTTTCTTGGCGGAATGAGCGCATGTGCATCTCGATCTAGAATGACTTGTCTGCAGTGCTTCGTGTCATAAGCACCATCGGTATAGACCGAATCAATTCGTTCATCTAAGGGAATTTGAGCAAGTAAATCACCGAGTACTTGCGAATCGCTCACATTATTTGTAGTAAGCTGTACTGCACGTATTTGCAAGGTTTCAGCATCGATGCCAATATGAAGCTTACGCCATTGGCGACGATATTCAGGTCCATGTTTCTTACGTTTCCACTCCCCTTCACCTAGAAACTTTAAGCCAGTTGAGTCGACGAGTAGATGTAGCCCATCACTACTTTTTTGATAGCTAATCGCAATATCAATATGTTTTTGTCTTCGACAAAGCGTACTGTAATCTGGTGCGGTCCAATTTAATCCACAAAGTTTAATCAGACTTTGAACAAAACCCGTGACCATGCGTAAAGAGAGTCTAAATAAAGATTTGATCATTAAACAGCATTGAATAGCCGTATCGGAGTAAGTTTGATTTCGACCTTGCTTGTTTTGTGGTTGTGCATACCACTGAGTGTTTGGATCAAACCAAATGGAAATGTTGCCCCGATTAATGAGAGCGCGATTATAGGAAGACCAGTTGGTTGTACGATAAGTTTTAGGAGTAGGTTTATTCATTTTGAAATTATA